>NZ_JBEZNQ010000027.1:0-99065 GCF_040653315.1 Streptomyces sp. NPDC047981
CCCCGCGTCCCGCGCCCGCAGCCCCGCCGCGAGGAGCGAGCCCGCGAGGCCGGAGAGCACGTCGCCGCTCCCGGCCGTGGCCAGCCACGACGTGCCCGTCGGGTTCACCCGTACGGGCCCGGAGTCCTCCGCCACCAGCGTCGTCGAGCCCTTCAGGAGGACCGTCGCGCCGAAGCGCCCCGCCAACTCCCGTACCGCCGCGAGCCGCTCCGCCTCCACCTCCTCGCGTGCGACGCCCAGGAGCGCCGCCGCCTCGCCCGCGTGCGGGGTGAGCAGGGTCGGCGCCGTGCGCTCCCGTACCGCCGTCGCGTCGAGGCCCGCGAGCCCGTCCGCGTCCACCAGGACCGGTACGTCGGAGGCGAGGACCTCCGCGACCGCCGACCGCTCGTCGCCGAGGCCAGGGCCGACGACCCACGCCTGGACCCGGCCGGCCTTCCCGGGCGCCCCGGCGTGGACCAGGGTCTCCGGGTGGCGCGCGATCACCGCGTCCCCGGCGGGCCCCACGTACCGCACGGCGCCCGCACCGCCCCGCAGCGCGCCGGTCACCGCGAGCACCGCCGCGCCCGGGTAGCGCGCGGAGCCGGCCACGACCCCGACCACACCGCGCCGGTACTTGTCGCTCTCCACGCCCGGCACGGGCAACAGCCGTGCCACGTCCTCGTGCTGCAGCGCCTCGAAGTCCGGCACGGACGGCAGGGTCGCGCCGAGGCCGATGTCCACGAGCCGCAGCGCCCCCGCGTACTCGCGCGCCGGGTCGATGAGCAGCCCCGGCTTGTACGCGCCGAAGGTGACCGTCGCGTCCGCCCGCAACGCCTCCCCCGCGACCTGCCCCGTGTCGGCGTCCACGCCGCTCGGCAGGTCGACGGCGACCACGGCCGCGTCCGAGCCGCGCGCGGCCCGCGCGACCGGGACCGCGTCCGGCCGCAGGCCTCCCTGGCCGCCGATGCCGGTGATCCCGTCGACGACGAGATCGGCGACGGCGAGGGCCTCGAAGGGGTCCTCCGCCACCCGCCCCCCGGCGGCGAGCAGCGCGGCGAGCCCGCGCTCGTGGGCCCGCGCGCCGAGCAGGACGGCGGTGACGCCGGCCCCGCGGCGCGCGAGCCGGACGCCCGCGTAGAGGGCGTCGCCGCCGTTGTCCCCGCCGCCGACGAGCAGGACGACCCTCGCCCCGTACACATGGCCCCGGCCGAGCAGGGACAGGCACGCGGCGGCGAGCCCGGCCGCGGCCCGTTGCATCAGCGCGCCCTCGGGCAGCGCTGCCATCAGCTCGGCCTCGGCGGCCCGTACGGTCTCCACGCGGTAAGCGGTACGCATGCCCGCAGTCTGCCGCACGGGCCAAGCCCCGTCCCGGAGGCCGGGGTTGACGCTCCCTCAAAGTCAACTTAGGTTTGCCTTACCTAACCAGCACCGCACCTCGCTCAGGGAAGGCCTCCTCCGTCATGCGTACCGCCCTTCGCACCGCGCTCACCCTCGCCTCCGCCGCCGCGCTCACCGTCGGCCTCGCCTCCACCGCCTCCGCCGCGACCGCCGGCCGGACCGTCACCGACGGCTCCCGCACCTACGCCCTCTCCCTCACCGCGCCCTCCACGGCCCCGGCGGCCGGAGCCAACGTCACCGTCAGCGGCTCCGGATACAACCCGGACCAGGGCGTCTACGTGGGCCTGTGCGCGATACCCGCGGGGGTGAACGCGGCCGATCCCGCGACCTGGAACAGCAAGCCCACGCCCTGCCTCGGCGGCCAGGACCAGTCGGGCACGACCGGGGCGTCGCACTGGGTGAACAGCGACTGGTACTGGCTCTCGCCCTCCAACTCCTCCCCGTACACGGAGTCGGCCGGCCTGGGCTCGTTCTCCGTCCAGATCCACGTCAAGGCGAAGATCTCCGACACCGTCACCTGCGGCCAGTCCGGCGTGAACTGCGCGATCGTCACCCGCGCCGACCACTACGACAGCGCGGACCGGAAGTACGACGTCTACATCCCGGTGACCTTCCAGTGAGGAGGACCCTGACCGTGGCCGCCGTCGCCGTCGCCCTCACGGGCACGGCGGCGGCGCCCGCCCCGTCGGCCCCTTCGGCCACCGCCGACCCCACGCACGAGAACGTGCGCACGATCCGCCCGCCGCTCGGCGACGCCCTGGACGCCGAGGTCGACCCGGCCGCCGACCGCCTCTACGTGAGCAGCAGCGACGGCGCGGCCCACCGCCTCAGCACCTACGACACCACCACCGGCGCCCTCGTCGGCGAGCCCGTCGCCCTCCCGGCCCCCGCCACCGTGCTCGCCCTCGGCGGGACCGGCCGGCTGTACCTGGGCCTGTCCACCCGCGTCGCCTCGTACGACACGGCCGACCGCACGCTGGCGGACGGCGTCCTGCCGGTCACGGGCAGCGTCACGCTGCTCGCGGCGGACCCCGCACAGGGGCGGCTCTACGTCGGCGACCAGGCGGCCAAGTCGGTGACCGTCTACGACACCGCGACCGCCCGGGCGGTCGGCGACCCCGTGGTCCTGCCCTTCCACCCCGCGGGCCTGGCCGTCGACCCGGTCCACCACATGGGGTACGCGACCTACGTGGGCGGCGCGGTGGAGAACGGCGCCGTCGTCTACAGGAACGTGCTCAACGCCGTCGACGGGACGACCGGGCGCCTCACGGGCACGGTGAGCCTCGGCTCGACCGCTCTCGGCAGCATGGGCGTCGCGGTCGACCCGACGACCCGCACGGGGTACGTCGCCAACCTGGCGGCCGGTACGGTCTCGGCGGTCGACCTGGCGGCGCGGAAGGTGACCGGCACGATCCCGGTCGAGGGCCATCCCAAGGCCCTCGCGTACGACCCGGGCACCAAGACCCTGTACGCGGCACAGACCGGCGCCGCCACGGTCGCGGTCGTGGACCCGGAGCGGGCGACGGTGACGGAGACGATCACCACCGGCGAACGCCCCGCGGCCCTGGCCCTCGACACCGAGGCCCACACGCTCTACACGGTCGCGGCGGGCGCGGTGACCCAGACGCGACGCCGCACCCCGCCACCGGAACCGACCCCGACCCCGACCCCGACGGGGTCCACGCCCACCCCCACACCCACCTCGACGTCCACCACCGCACCGACCCCGGCCCCCACGGAGCCCACCGGGCCCACCGCCCCGGCGACGCCCGCGTCGCCCGTGCCGTCCGCACCACCACCGCCCGCCGCCGCAGGCACGGTGGGCGGCGGCGATGGCATCCACACCAGCACTCACACCGGCACCGACTCCACCGGCGGCCTCGCCGCGACCGGTGGCGGCGCCGTCCTCCCCGCGGCCCTCGCCGCCGGCTCTCTCGCCGTGCTCGGCGGAGCCACCGTCCTGCTCACCCGCCGCCGCGCCCGGCGCGGCACGCCCTAGAGCGGGCCACAGACGCGCGCGCCCACTCCCTTGGCCCCGGTCCGCGCGCGACACCGGGAGCCCGGCCCGGCACCGTCACGGCCGGGCCGGGCCCCCGGACCCGTCCACGTACCCCGCCTGAGGCCACCCGTCCACGTGCCCCTGCCCAGGCGGCTACCCCTCCGCGATCACCACCGCCGAGGCGACGCCCGCGTCATGGCTGAGCGAGACGTGCCAGTGCCGTACGCCCAGCTCCGCCGCGCGCGCCGCCACCGTGCCCCGGACGCGCAGCCGGGGCTGGCCGGTGGCCTCGACGTAGACCTCCGCGTCCGTCCAGTGCAGGCCCGCCGGCGCGCCGAGCGCCTTGGCCACCGCCTCCTTGGCGGCGAAGCGGACCGCGAGGGACGCGGTACCGCGCCGCTCGCCGCTCGGCAGCAACAGCTCGCGCTCGACGAAGAGACGGCGGAGCAGCCCCGGCGTCCGTTCGATCGACGCCGCGAAGCGGTCGATCTCCGCCACGTCGATCCCCACCCCGATGATCATTCGCTCACTCCACGGTCACAGATTTCGCCAGGTTCCGCGGCTGGTCCACCTCGTTGCCCCGCGCGGTCGCGAGTTCGCAGGCGAAGACCTGCAGCGGCACGGTGGAGACCAGCGGCTGAAGCAGCGTAGGCGTTGCCGGGATGCGGATCAGATGATCGGCGTACGGGACGACCGTCTCGTCGCCCTCCTCCGCGATCACGATGGTCCGCGCGCCCCGCGCCCTGATCTCCTGGATGTTGGAGACGATCTTGTCGTGCAGGACGGACCGCCCGCGCGGCGACGGCACGACGACCACCACCGGCAGGTCCTGCTCGATGAGCGCGATCGGCCCGTGCTTCAGCTCGCCCGCCGCGAACCCCTCGGCGTGCATGTACGCGAGTTCCTTCAGCTTCAGCGCGCCTTCGAGGGCCACGGGGTAGCCGACGTGCCGGCCGAGGAAGAGCACCGTGTCCTTGTGGGCGAGCGAGCGGGCGAGGGCCCGTACCGGCTCCATCGTCTCCAGGACCCGCTCGACCTCGTCGGCGATCCGGGCGAGTTCGCGGATGACGGCGTGGATCTCGTCGCCCCACTTGGTCCCGCGCACCTGCCCGAGGTACAGGGCGAGCAGATAGCAGGCGACCAGTTGGGTGAGGAAGGCCTTCGTGGACGCGACGGCGACCTCGGGCCCGGCGTGCGTGTAGAGCACGGCGTCGGACTCGCGCGGGATGGTCGAGCCGTTGGTGTTGCAGACGGCCAGCACCTTCGCGCCCTGCTCGCGCGCGTGCCGCAGCGCCATCAGGGTGTCCATGGTCTCGCCGGACTGCGAGATGGCGATGACCAGCGTGCGCTGGCCGAGGATCGGGTCGCGGTAGCGGAACTCGCTGGCCAGCTCCACCTCGCAGGGGATCCTGGTCCAGTGCTCGATGGCGTACTTCGCGATCATCCCCGCGTGGAACGCCGTACCGCACGCGATGATCACGATCTTGTCGGCCTCGCGCAGCACCGCGTCGGGGATGCGCACCTCGTCGAGCCGGAGCCGGCCCTCCGCGTCGATGCGGCCGAGCAGCGTGTCGGCGACGGCCTTGGGCTGCTCGGCGATCTCCTTGAGCATGAAGTAGTCGTAGCCGCCCTTCTCGGCGGCCGAGGCGTCCCAGTCCACGTGGTACGCCCGCACGTCCGCGGGGGCGCCGCCGAAGTCGGTGACCTCGACGCCCTCCCGGGACAGCTTCACGACCTGGTCCTGGCCCAGCTCGATGGCCGAACGGGTGTGCGCGATGAACGCGGCCACGTCCGAGGCGAGGAAGAACTCGCCCTCGCCGACCCCCACGACCAGGGGCGAGTTGCGGCGGGCCCCGACGACCACGTCCGGCTCGTCGGCGTGCACGGAGACCAGGGTGAACGCCCCGTCGAGCCGCCGGCACACCAGCCGCATGGCCTCCGCCAGGTCACCGCAGGAGGAGAACTCCTCGGCGAGCAGATGGGCCACGACCTCGGTGTCCGTCTCGGACGCCAGGTCGTGGCCGCGCTCCTCCAACTCCGCGCGCAGGGCGGCGAAGTTCTCGATGATGCCGTTGTGGACGACGGCCACGCGCCCCGCGTTGTCGAGATGCGGGTGCGCGTTGGTGTCGGTCGGCCCGCCGTGGGTGGCCCAGCGGGTGTGTCCGATGCCGGTGGAGCCGCTCGACAGCGGCCGGTCCACCAGCTCCTTCTCCAGGTTGACGAGCTTGCCCGCCTTCTTCGCCGCGGCGAGTCCTCCGTCGGAGAGCACCGCGACACCGGCCGAGTCGTAGCCCCGGTACTCGAGCCGCTTGAGGCCCGCGATCACCACATCAAGCGCCGACTGCCCGCCGACGTACCCCACGATTCCGCACATGACGGAAGCGTACGACCGAAACCGGGCGGAGGAACGGACTCAGCCGAGCTTGGCCGCCTGCGCGTCGATGACGGTCTTCGGCAGCGCGTCGACCTTGCCCACGAGGCTGTACACGAAGAAGGACGCCAGCGTGTTGCCCTGGCGGAAGGCCACGACCTTGCTGGTCCACGGGGCGCCCTCCATGTCGGTGGTGACGGTGAAGGCGATCGCCTCCTCACCGACGGACACGGTCTCCGGAGCGACCTTGGTGATCTTCGTCTTCTCGCTGCCCACGGTGGCCGTGAAGCCGCCCGCGCACTCCGTGCCGGCCGTCTTCAGCGAGGCCAGCGCCGTCTGCGCGCCGCCACCGTCGTGCGAACCGAGCGTGACGGCCGTGGCCGGCGCGCCGAGCGCGTCGAGGACTCCGTCGGGCGCGCCCGTCGCGCCCTTCTCCGTCTTCGGCGTCTCCACGGCGACGCGTCGCGCGCTCGCCGGCGCGTTCCCGATCGCGATGGACGACATGGCCTCGGCGAGCGGCAGGCAGGCGGCCTTGTCCGTCACGATGTCCCCCGGCTTCGCCAGGTCGGCGGCCTTGGCCTGCTCCACCTGGTAGCCCTTCAGGTCGGCCTGCCCGACGATCAGCTTCTCCAGCTCGGCCGCCGACAGCGCCTTCGCGTCGGGCGCGGCGGAGGTGGCGGAGGCGGAGGCCTTCGGGGCGTCCTTCCCCTTGTCCCCGCCCTTCTCGCCCCCGCCGCAGGCGGTGAGCAGCAGTCCCAGCGAGGCGGCCGTGACGGTGGCGGTGGCGATTCTGATGGACGTACGCATACGGATGTGACCCTCTTGTCCCTGTGTGCCGCCGACGGGCGGCGTCCCCCCGCGTGAAACCCACCCCACGCGGCCATGTGCATGATCACCATAGAGCGACGGTCCGACAACGGGATTTCCGCGTGACCGAGCCCACGGCCCACAATCCCCCCGCACGCACGACAATGGCGGGGTGATCACTTCGCCGCCACGAAGCCAGCGCCGGCCTCCCGAGGCCACGCCCTACGTCGACCTCACCCGGGACGAGTGGAGCGCGCTGCGGGACAAGACGCCGCTGCCGCTCTCCGCCGAGGAGGTCGAGCGGCTGCGCGGGCTCGGCGACGTCATCGACCTGGACGAGGTCCGGGACGTCTATCTGCCGCTGTCCCGGCTGCTCAATCTGTACGTCCAGGCCACCAGCGGGCTGCGCGGCGCGCTGAACACCTTCCTCGGGGAGCGGGCCGAGCAGCGCGGTACGCCCTTCGTCATAGGGGTCGCCGGCTCCGTCGCCGTCGGCAAGTCCACCGTCGCCCGGCTGCTCCAGGCGCTGCTCGCCCGCTGGCCGGAGCACCCGCGCGTGGAGCTGGTCACCACCGACGGCTTCCTCTACCCGATGGAGGAGCTGAAGGCGCGCGGCCTGATGTCCCGCAAGGGCTTCCCCGAGTCGTACGACCGGCGGGCCCTGACCCGGTTCGTCGCCGACATCAAGGCCGGCAAGGACGAGGTCACCGCCCCGGTCTACTCCCACCTCATCTACGACATCGTGCCGGGCGAGCGGCTCGTGGTCCGCCGTCCCGACATCCTCATCGTGGAGGGGCTCAACGTGCTCCAGCCGGCGCTGCCCGGCAAGGACGGCCGGACCCGGGTGGGGCTCGCCGACTACTTCGACTTCTCCGTCTATGTGGACGCCCGGCCCGAGGACATCGAGGCCTGGTACCTCAACAGGTTCCGGCGGCTGCGCGAGACCGCGTTCCAGAACCCGTTCTCGTACTTCCAGAAGTACACCCAGGTCTCCGAGGAGGAGGCCCTGGAGTACGCCCGCACGATGTGGCGGACCATCAACAAGGTCAATCTGCTGGAGAACGTGGCCCCGACGCGGGGCCGGGCGACCCTCGTCGTCCGCAAGGGGCCGGACCACAAGGTGCAGCGGCTGTCCCTGCGCAAACTCTGAGTCCCGTCACCGAACCCCGTTAAGGTGCGGCCATGCTGCACTTGCGGATCATCACCCCGGCCGTCCGCACGGACGCCGTGCTCGACCTGATCGACACCACCGTGGGCACGACGCATCTCGCGGTGCTCAAGGGCGTCGCCCGCGAGCCCGAGGGCGACATCGTCCTGGTCGACGTGGCCCGCGAGGCAGGCGACGAACTCCTGCAGGGACTGCGGCAGTTGGACATCGACAAGGTCGGTTCGATCGCCGTCGAGAACGTGGACCTGTCCCTCTCCGACCGCGCCGAGAAGGCGGAGGAGGAGGCGCCGGGCGAAGCGGCGGACGCGGTGATCTGGGAGCAGATCTCGGAGACCACGCAGGAGGAGTCCACCCTCACCATCGCCTACGCGGCCCTGATGATCGTGGCGACGATGATCGCGGCCTGCGGTGTCGTCCTGGACAACGCGATCCTCATCGTGGGCGCCATGGCGGTCGGCCCCGAGTTCGGCCCTCTCGCCGGGATCAGCACCAGCCTGGTGCGGCGCGACCGCAGGGGTGTCTTCCGCTCGTCGGTCGCGCTGGTGGTCGGCTTCGCCGCGGCCATCGTGGCGACGACCCTGTTCAGCCTGGTGATGGACGCCCTCGGCCAGTTCGAGCGGGGCATGCTCGAAGCGGACCGCCCGAACACCGGATTCATCTTCCAGCCCGACCCGTTCTCGTTCATCGTGGCGCTCCTCGCGGGCGTGGCCGGCGTGGTCTCGATGACGTCGTCGAAGGCGGGCGTGCTCGTCGGCGTGGCGATCTCGGTGACGACCGTCCCGGCCGCGGCGAACGCGGCCGTCGCCCTCAGCTACGGCGATCTCGGCCAGATGTGGGGCTCCGCCGAGCAGTTGCTGCTCAACCTGACCGGCATCATCGTCGCCGGCGTGCTGACCCTCGTCGCCTGGAAACTGCTGTGGCGCACCCAGCAGGGCCGGATGACCCGCCCGCCGGGTGCGCCACGCAAGTTCTGAACGCGCTTATCCCAGCGCGGACTTCACCACATCGGCGAGCCGCCCGGCCACGGACCGGGCCTGCTCGATGTCGGCGGCCTCGACCATGACCCGCACCAGCGGCTCGGTGCCCGAGGGGCGGAGCAGGACGCGGCCGGTGGAGCCCAGCTCGCGCTCGGCGTCCCCGACGGCGGTCGCCAGCTCGGCGGAGGTCTTCACCCGGGACTTGTCGACGTCCGGGACGTTGATGAGGACCTGCGGCAGCCGCTCCATCACACCGGCCAGCTCCGCGAGGGACTTGCCGGTGGCCGCGACCCGGGCCGCCAGCATCAGACCGGTCAGCGTGCCGTCGCCGGTGGTGGCGTGGTCGAGCACGATGACGTGGCCCGACTGCTCGCCGCCGAGCGCGTAGCCGTGCTCCTTCATGGACTCCAGGACGTACCGGTCGCCGACCGCCGTCTGCACCAGCTGCAGGCCCTCGCGCTCCATGGCCAGCTTGAAGCCGAGGTTGGACATCACGGTCGCGACGACGGTGTCGCCGCGCAGCGTGCCGGCCTCGCGCATGGCGAGCGCCAGGACCGCGAGGATCTGGTCGCCGTCGATCTCCTCGCCGGACGCGTCCACGGCGAGGCAGCGGTCGGCGTCGCCGTCGTGCGCGATGCCGAAGTGGGCGCCGTGCTCGACGACGGCGGCCTTCAGCAGCCCCAGGTGGGTGGAGCCGCAGCCGTCGTTGATGTTGAGGCCGTCGGGGGCCGCACCGATCGTGACGACCTCGGCACCGGCCCGGGAGAACGCCTCGGGCGACACGTGGGAGGCCGCGCCGTGCGCCTCGTCGAGGACGACCTTGAGCCCGTCGAGCCGGTTCGGCAGGACGGCGATGAGGTGGGCGACGTACTTGTCGAAGCCCTCGTCGTAGTCACGGACCCGGCCGACGCCGGAGCCGGTCGGCCGCTCCCACGGGGCGCCGGTGCGGTGCTCCTCGTAGACGGACTCGATCCGGTCCTCCAGCTCGTCGGCGAGCTTGTGGCCGCCGCGGGCGAAGAACTTGATGCCGTTGTCGGGCATCGCGTTGTGGCTGGCGGAGAGCATCACGCCGAGGTCGGCGCCGAGCGCTCCGGTGAGGTACGCCACCGCGGGGGTGGGCAGGACGCCGACACGCAGGACGTCGACGCCCGCGCTCGCGAGGCCCGCCACGACGGCGGCCTCCAGGAACTCTCCCGACGCACGGGGGTCACGCCCGACCACCGCGGTCGGCCGATGGCCCTCGAAGGTCCCCGCCTCGGCGAGCACGTGCGCCGCCGCGACCGACAGGCCGAGCGCCAGCTCCGCCGTCAGATCCGCGTTCGCCACACCGCGTACACCGTCCGTGCCGAAGAGTCGTCCCACAGCTGTCCTCCGAAACTGCTCCGAAAAGTGCGATCCCCTGAGCGCCTGATGCCCGTTTTCATGTCGGAACCGCCATCAAAGCTGTCCGAAAGAGCTCAGGGGGAGGAAAAGACGTACGCCCCGGCAGCACGGGCAGTGCCGCCGGGGCGTACGTGCAAAGCAGACCGAGCAGGCGATTAACGCTTGCTGTACTGCGGGGCCTTGCGGGCCTTCTTGAGACCGGCCTTCTTGCGCTCGACCGCACGGTCGTCGCGGGAGAGGAAGCCGGCCTTCTTCAGCGGACCGCGGTTGTTCTCCACGTCCGCCTCGTTCAGGGCGCGGGCCACGCCGAGGCGCAGGGCGCCGGCCTGACCGGAGACGCCGCCACCCGAGATGCGGGCGATGACGTCGTAGCGGTTGTCGAGCTCGAGCACCTTGAAGGGCTCGTTGACTTCCTGCTGGTGGACCTTGTTCGGGAAGTAGTCCTCGAGCGTACGCCCGTTGATCTTCCACTTGCCGGTGCCCGGGACGATCCGGACGCGGGCGATGGCGTTCTTGCGACGACCCAGGCCGGCGGCCGGCTGCGGGTCACCGAAGCGCGACGCCAGGGACTCCGAGGTGTACTCGCCCTCGACGGGGACCTCGGACTCGAAGGTGGTGACCTCGGCGTAGGTCTCCTCGCCCTCGATGGGGTTCTCAACAGTGGTCTCGGCCACGATGCTCCTCAGATTTCTTTCGTTCTTAGGGGGTGTGGCCGGAACTACTGCGCGACCTGGGTGATCTCGAACGGGACCGGCTGCTGGGCAGCGTGCGGGTGGTTCTCGCCCGCGTAGACCTTCAGCTTCGAGAGCATCTGACGGCCCAGGGAGTTCTTGGGGATCATGCCCTTGATGGCCTTCTCGACGGCCTTCTCGGGGTTCTTGTCGAGCAGCTCGTCGTAACGGACGGAGCGCAGACCACCCGGGAAACCGGAGTGGCGGTACGCCAGCTTCTGCTCGCGCTTGTTGCCGGACAGGTGGACCTTGTCGGCGTTGATGATGATGACGAAGTCGCCCATGTCCATGTGGGGGGCGTAGACCGGCTTGTGCTTACCCCGCAGGAGGTTCGCAGCCGTCGTCGCCAGACGACCGAGGACAACGTCCTGGGCGTCGATGATGTGCCACTGGCGAGTGACATCGCCGGGCTTGGGGCTGTACGTACGCACTTCGTAGCCTTCGCTTCTTCAGTGGATGGAGTCCAGACACACCTGAAGCGATCATGCAGCTGGGGCCTGCACTGCCGGGAACACCGCCCGTATGCGAGCCACTGGTAACTGCTCCAGGGAACTTGCGCACCGGCCCTTCGCGTGAAAACGACGAAGCCAATACGCATAACAAACCGCAACAGTACCCGCGCCGCCCCCGGCGGGTCAAAACGCCGAGGGCGCCAGGGTCTTTCGTTCGGATCAGGCCGGAGCCCGGCATGATCCGAACGACAGGCCCTACCGCGCCCGCTCGACCCGTCGCTCGTCCCACACCGGCTCGCTCGTCTCCCGTACGACCCCGTCCGAGCCGAAGACCAGGTACCGGTCGAAGGTCTTCGCGAACCACCGGTCGTGCGTGACCGCCAGCACCGTGCCCTCGTACGACTCCAGACCGTCCTGGAGGGCCTCCGCCGACTCCAGGTCCAGGTTGTCCGTCGGCTCGTCCAGGAGCAGCGCCGTGGTGCCCGAGAGCTCCAGGAGCAGGATCTGGAACCGCGCCTGCTGCCCGCCCGACAGCTTCTCGAAGGGCTGGTCCCCCTGCGCCTCCAGCTCGTACCGCCGCAGCACGGACATCGCCCCGCCCCGGTCCTTGGCATGCTCCGACCAGAGGATGTCCACCAGGGAACGCCCCTGCAGCTCCGGGTGCGCGTGGGTCTGCGCGAAGTGGCCGGCGACGACCCGGGCGCCCAGCTTCCACTCCCCGGTGTGCGCCACCGACGGGTCCCCTGCCAGCAGCCGCAGGAAGTGCGACTTGCCCGAGCCGTTCGACCCGAGGACGGCGACCCGCTCCCCGTAGAAGATCTCCAGCGAGAACGGCTTCATCAGACCGGTCAGCTCGAGGTTCTCGCAGGTCACGGCCCGTACACCGGTACGTCCGCCGCGCAGCCGCATCCGGATGTCCTGCTCGCGGGGCGGCTCCGGCGGCGGGCCCGCCTCCTCGAACTTCTTCAGCCGGGTCTGCGCCGCCGCGTACCGGGACGCCATCTCGTGGGAGACCGCGGCCGCCTGCCGCAGGTTGATCACCAGCTTCTTCAGCTGCGCGTGCTTCTCCTCCCAGCGCCGCTTCAGCTCCTCGAAGCGGGCGAACCGCTCCCGTCGCGCCTCGTGGAAGGTCTCGAAGCCACCGCCGTGCACCCAGACGTCCGATCCGGCCGGACCGGGCTCGACCGCGATGATCTTCTGCGCGGCCCGGGCGAGCAGCTCCCGGTCGTGGGAGATGAACAGCACGGTCTTACGGGTCTCCCGCAGCCGCTCCTCCAGCCACCGCTTGCCCGGGACGTCGAGGTAGTTGTCCGGCTCGTCCAGGAGCAGCACCTCGTCCGTGCCGCGCAGCAGCGACTCCAGGACCAGACGCTTCTGCTCGCCGCCGCTGAGCGTGCGCACCTCGCGGAACTGCGCCTTGTCGTACGGGACGCCGAGCGCGGCCATGGTGCACATGTCCCAGACGGTCTCGGCCTCGTACCCCTGCACCTCGGCCCAGTCGCTCAGCGCCTGCGCGTACGCCATCTGCGCGGCCTCGTCGTCGACGGTCATGATCAGGTGCTCGGCCGCGTCGACGGCCCTCGCGGCCTCCCTGATACGCGGCTGGGCGACCGAGACCAGCAGGTCACGGACCGTACGGTCGTCCCGCACCGAGCCCACGAACTGCGGCATCACACCGAGCCCGCCGCTGACGGTGACGGATCCGCCGTGCGGCTGGAGCTCACCGGCGATCATCCGCAGCAGCGTGGTCTTCCCGGCGCCGTTGGCCCCGACCAGGGCGACGACGGCGCCCTCCCCGACCCGGAAGGAGGCGTCCGCGAGCAGGACCCTCCCGTCGGGAAGGTAGTACTCCAGATGCGCGGCCTCGACGTGTCCCATGCGGGCCATTGTCACCGCACGCATGGCTCGGCCCCAACCGGTTTAGGATGCGCGGCATGAGCTTTGGGGGACCGCAGTGGCCGCAGGAGCCGCAGCAGCCGGGTCAGCAGCCGTACGGACAGCAGCCGGGACAGCAGCAGTACGGACAGCAGGGATACGGCCAGGGGTACGGGCAGCAGCCCGCACACCAGTACGGCGGGCAGGCCGACCCCTTCCCGGGCGCGACGCAGGACGGGACGCCCGACTGGGGAGCCCTCGCCGACGCCTCGGCGGCGGGCCGGCGACGTAAGCGCCTGCTCCTGATCGGCGGCGGCGCGCTTGCGGCCCTCGCCGTCGCGGCGATCGTCGCCACGGCGGTCGTGAAGAGCAACGACACGACCACCACCGGCAAGAACGGCACGGTCACCCCCACCGGCTCCGCCGCGCCCACCGACGCCCCCACGCCCGGCCCGTCGTTCTCCTCCGTCGCCCCGCCGCCCCCGCCGAACCCCAAGGACTTCATCTCGGACGAGAAGAAGGACAAGGCCCCGCTCAGCGCCGAGGGGCTCTTCCCGGGCAAGAAGCTGACGATGAACGGCCGCGCGTACCAGAAGGGCGCCACGTCCTCCACGACCGACTGCGCGAGCGTCGGTGAGGGCGGCCTCGGCGCGGTCCTGAAGAAGAACGGCTGCGACCGGGTGATCCGCGCCACGTACGTGCAGGACGGGGTCGTCCTCACCGTCGGCGTGGCCGTCTTCCCGAACGAGGCGGCGGCGCTGAAGGCGAAGGACCAGGCCACCGGCGGCATCGCCCCGCTGGCCGGGGCGGGCGTGAAGGAGTTCTGCCGCGCGACGGTGTGCCTGCGCCGGGCGAACTCGATCGGCCGCTACGCGTACTTCACCCAGGCCGGCTTCTCGAACGGCTCCAAGGTGACGACTTCCTCCAAGGCCGTCTTCCAGGCCAGCGACGACCTGGGCACCTTCGCCTTCAACCAGATCTACGCCCGCGGCAAGTCCCAGGCCGCCGCGGCGGCGGCAGGCGCCCCCGGCCAGTAGGCGGGGGCGCGCGGGCGCCGGATCAGCAGCAGCCGGCGCCCGGCAGCGTGCGCTTGTTCCTGGCCTCCAGGTTCCGGGCGGCCAGCAGCTCGTCGGCCGGGTAGCCGACCTCTTCGAGCGTCAGGCCGTGCGGCCGTACGACGTGCACGGCGGAGTCCCGCACCCCCGCGGCGAGCACCTTCCCCGGCCAGTCCACCGGCCGGTGCCCGTCGCCCACGAAGAGCAGCGCGCCGACGAGCGAGCGGACCATGTTGTGGCAGAAGGCGTCGGCCTTCACGGTCGCCTCGAGGATGCCCCCGGGCCGCCGCTCCCAGCGCAGCTCCTGGAGCGTACGGATGGTCGTGGCGCCCTCGCGCTTCTTGCAGTACGCGGCGAAGTCGTGCTCGCCGACGAGCCGCTCAGCGGCGGCGTTCATGGCGTCCATGTCGAGCGTCCAGTCGTGCCACAGGACGTGACCGCGCAGCAGCGGGTCGACCCCGCCGGGGTTGTCGGTGACGCGGTAGGCGTAGCGCCGCCAGATCGCCGAGAAACGCGCGTTGAAGCCGCTGGGGGCCTCGGTGAGCCGCCACACCCGCACATCGTGCGAGAGCCGCCCCGCGAGCCTGCGCAGCAGCTTGTCCTGGTGCTCGGCCCACAGCTCCACGGGCAGGTCGACGTGCGCGACCTGGCCGCGGGCGTGCACACCGGCGTCCGTGCGTCCCGCGACGGTCAGCTCGTACGTCTCCTTGGAGCGGGTGACCGTCTTCAGGGCGTCCTCGATGTCGCCCTGCACGGTCCGCTGCCCGCGGGCCTGCTTGGCCCAGCCGGAGAAGTCCTTGCCGTCGTAGGACAGGTCAAGCCGTACCCGTACGAACCCGGGCTGCACGTCGTCACTCACGCGAGAAATCCTTTCAGGCCTCTCAAGCCTCTCAAGACACGGGAACGGGCCCGCACCCTGAGGGTGCGGGCCCGCCCACGTGATCGTCGGAACGCTTACGCGTCCTTCGACTCCTCGGCCGGCGCCTCGGCGGCGTCCTCGACCTTGGTGTCCTCGACCTTGGCGGCCTCGTCGGCCTCCTTGACGGCGCGCTTGGTGGCGGCCTCGGCCTCGGCGACGGTCGCCTTCTTGGCGATCTCGCCCTCGACCAGCTCGATCACAGCCATCGGGGCGTTGTCGCCACGACGGTTGCCGATCTTGGTGATACGGGTGTAGCCACCCGGGCGCTCGGAGTAGCGCGGGGCGATCTCGGTGAAGAGCGTGTGGACGATGCCCTTGTCCGTGATCGTCTGCAGCACCAGGCGACGGTTGTGGATGTCGCCCTTCTTCGCCTTGGTGATCAGGCGCTCGGCGACCGGACGCAGGCGGCGGGCCTTGGCCTCGGTCGTGGTGATGCGGCCGTGCTCGAAGAGGGACTTCGCCAGGTTGGCGAGCAGCAGACGCTCGTGAGCGGCACTGCCACCGAGGCGGGCACCCTTGGCGGGACGCGGCATGGTGTTTCTCCTTGTGATCTGCACCGGCCGTATGAGGTACCGGTGTCAGTGTCCGAGCGGGCGGTCGCCCGTCGGAGATCCGAGGTCGCCCCCGGAAGGGGCGCGGGGAACTGCGCGATCAAGCACAGCGCACCCGCACCCGAGTACGGACCGGATCGGCCCGAGCTCTTAGTACTGCTCGGTCTCGACGAACCCGGCGTCCGCGTCGTCGTCGGCGCCGAAGGCGTCGGCGGCGGCGGTCGGGTCGAATCCGGGCGGGCTGTCCTTGAGGGCCAGGCCCATGCCGGCCAGCTTCGCCTTGACCTCGTCGATCGACTTCGCACCGAAGTTGCGGATGTCGAGCAGGTCGGCCTCGGAGCGCGCCACGAGCTCACCCACGGAGTGGATGCCCTCACGCTTGAGGCAGTTGTACGAACGAACGGTGAGCTCGAGCTCCTCGATCGGCAGCGCCAGGTCGGCGGCAAGGGCGGCGTCCGTGGGGGACGGGCCCATGTCGATGCCCTCGGCGTCGATGTTGAGCTCGCGCGCCAGACCGAACAGCTCGACCAGCGTCTTACCGGCGGACGCCATGGCGTCACGCGGCCGCATGGCCTGCTTGGTCTCGACGTCGACGATCAGCTTGTCGAAGTCGGTGCGCTGCTCGACACGGGTCGCCTCGACCTTGTACGTGACCTTGAGCACCGGCGAGTAGATGGAGTCGACCGGGATACGGCCGATCTCCTGGCCCACCTGCTTGTTCTGCACGGCGGAGACGTAGCCGCGACCGCGCTCGACGGTCAGCTCCATCTCCAGCTTGCCCTTGCCGTTGAGCGTGGCGAGCACCAGGTCGGGGTTGTGCACCTCGACGCCGGCCGGCGGGGCGATGTCAGCAGCGGTGACCAGGCCGGGACCCTGCTTGCGCAGGTACATCACGACCGGCTCGTCGTGCTCCGAGGAGACGACCAGCTGCTTGATGTTCAGGATGAGGTCGGTGACGTCCTCCTTGACGCCCGGCACGGTGGTGAACTCGTGCAGGACACCGTCGATCCGGATGGACGTCACAGCGGCGCCCGGGATCGAGGAGAGGAGCGTACGGCGGAGGCTGTTGCCGAGCGTGTAGCCGAAGCCCGGCTCCAGGGGCTCGATGACGAACCGCGAGCGGAACTCGTCGACGACCTCTTCGGTCAGCGAGGGACGCTGAGCGATCAGCATGGTGTGTGTTCCTTCAGTCGTGGACGCCCACTATTTGACGCCCGACGGGTACTGCGTACTGCAAGGGTACGGGCGGTACGGCCCCAGAAGGGGTCGTACCGCCCGGACACTCAGACCGTCACCGGTCGTGCGTCAGACGCGACGACGCTTCGGCGGACGGCAGCCGTTGTGCGGCGTGGGGGTGACGTCCTGGATCGAGCCGACCTCGAGGCCGGTGGCCTGGAGGGAGCGGATCGCGGTCTCACGGCCGGAGCCGGGACCCTTGACGAAGACGTCGACCTTGCGCATGCCGTGCTCCTGCGCGCGGCGAGCGGCCGACTCGGCGGCCATCTGCGCGGCGAACGGGGTGGACTTGCGCGAGCCCTTGAAGCCGACGTGGCCGGCGGAGGCCCAGGAGATCACGTTGCCCGAGGGGTCCGTGATCGAGACGATCGTGTTGTTGAACGTGCTCTTGATGTGCGCGTGGCCGTGAGCGACGTTCTTCTTTTCCTTGCGGCGCACCTTCTTGGCAGCGCCCTGACGACCCTTGGGGGGCATCTATAACTCCTACGGGAGGTGGTCGGTCCTACAGCGAAGACCGCTTGGTCAAGCGTCCGCTGAGGACTACTTCTTGCCCGGCTTCTTCTTACCGGCGATGGCGCGACGCGGGCCCTTGCGGGTACGGGCGTTCGTGCTGGTGCGCTGTCCGTGCACGGGCAGGCCACGACGGTGGCGGATGCCCTGGTAGCACTGGATCTCGATCTTGCGGCGGATGTCGCCCTGGATCTCGCGGCGGAGGTCACCCTCGGTCTGGAGGTTGGCGTCCACGTACTCGCGGATCTTGACCAGGTCCTCTTCGGCCAGGTCACGAACGCGGGTGTTCGGGTTCACGCCGGTCGAGGCGAGGATCTCCTTGGACCGGGTACGCCCGATACCGAAGACGTAGGTGAGTGCGATCTCCACACGCTTTTCGCGCGGGATGTCAACACCGGAAACGCGTGCCATTCAATGGCTCCTGTGTGTTCGGGGGTCTTCCGCAGAGCCGCTCCCGATTCGCCGTATGAGGTACGACCCGGGTCTCCGGCCCCCGCCGGAGGTGCCGCCGACCCTTGCGGGCTGGGCGGGCTCTGCGTATGTACGTATTGCTTGCGTCGCGCGAAGAACTGCGGGGTGCAGGTCGGTCGGCGTGCGTCAGCCCTGGCGCTGCTTGTGGCGCAGGTTGTCGCAGATGACCATGACCCGGCCGTGACGGCGGATCACCTTGCACTTGTCGCAGATCTTCTTGACGCTCGGCTTGACCTTCATGGGATGTGAGGTTCTCCGGGTCAGTGCCACCACCCTCGGCGGAGCCGGGGTGCGGGCAAGATCTACTTGTACCGGTAGACGATCCGGCCACGCGTCAGGTCGTAGGGAGAGAGCTCCACCACGACCCGGTCGTCCGGAAGGATTCGGATGTAGTGCATCCGCATCTTGCCGGAGATGTGCGCGAGGACCTTGTGACCGTTCTGGAGCTCCACCTTGAACATGGCGTTCGGCAGGGACTCGATCACGGTGCCCTCGATTTCGATGGCACCTTGCTTCTTGGCCACGCTTCGCCCTTCGAATCGGCTACCTTGATCGACTCTCGATCCGCGTGCGGACACACGGGTACACGAGAGCCGACGCATCAGTCTACGTCAGGCCCCTGGAAAAGACGAATCCGGAGAGTTTGCCCACCGGTGGAGATCCTTACGCAAGGAGCCACGCCGCAGTACGCGGCCCTTACGCCAGGGGATCCGGCGCCGCCACGACGCCCAGCTCGGCCAGCTTCGCCTTGCCGCCGTCGGGGGCGGTCAGGACCAGGGGGCCTTCCTCCGTGAGCGCGACCGAGTGCTCCCAGTGGGAGGACCAGGTGCCGTCCGTGGAGACGACCGTCCAGTCGTCCGCCAGGACCTCCGTGCGCGGGGTGCCGAGCGCCACCATCGGCTCGATCGCCAGGCAGAAGCCCGGGACCAGCTTCGGACCCTTGCCGCGCTTGCGGGCGACGTAGTTCAGCAGGTGCGGGTCCATGTGCATCTCGGTGCCGATGCCGTGGCCGCCGTAGTCCTCGACGATGCCGTACTTGCCGCCGCCCGGCTTGGGCTGGCGACGGATGTACGTCTCGATCGCCCGCGAGATGTCCACCAGCCGGTTGCCGGCCTTCATCGCCGCGATGCCGGCCCACATCGACTCCTCGGTCACCCGGGAGAGCTCGATCAGCTCCGGGGCGTGACCACTGCCGACGAAGGCCGTGTACGCGGCGTCGCCGTGCCAGCCGTCGACGATCGCGCCGGCGTCGACGGAGATGATGTCGCCGTCCTTGAGGACGGTCTTCTCGTCCGGGATGCCATGCACGACGACCTCGTTCACCGAGGTGCAGATCGTCGCGGGGAAGCCGCCGTACCCCAGGAAGTTCGACTTCGCCCCGTGGTCCGCGATGACCTTGCGGGCGACCTCGTCCAGATCTTTCGTCGTGGCGCCCGGCACGGCCGCCTCACGCGTGGCCGCGTGGATGGCGGCGACGACCAGCCCCGCCTCGCGCATCTTCGCGATCTGCTCGGGGGTCTTGATCTGCACCATCGTGGCGGGGCCTTTCCTTACGCGTACCAGGGACAGAACAACGATACGGCCGCGGCGCCCCCCAGGGGCACCGCGGCCGTGTCGAACGAACCAGGGTTACTTCTTGAGCGCGGCCATCGCCTTCGCGGTGACCTCGTCCACCTTGCCGAGCGCGGAGATCGTCACGACCAGGTTCTGCGCCCGGTAGTAGTCGATGATCGGCTCGGTCTGCGTGTGGTAGACCTCCAGGCGCCGGCGGACCGTCTCCTCGGAGTCGTCCGGACGCTGGAAGAGCTCGCCGCCGCAGACGTCGCAGACGCCCTCGGTCTTCGGAGCGTTGTACGTCAGGTGGAACACGTGCGCGCTGTCGTTGCGGCAGATGCGGCGACCCGCGATCCGCTTCACGACCTCGTCCTCGGGGACCTCCAGGTCCAGGACCGCGTCCAGCTGCATGTCCTCGGCCTTCAGGACCACGTCCAGCGCCTCGGCCTGAGCCACGTTGCGCGGGAAGCCGTCGAGCAGGAAGCCGTTGACGGCGTCGGCCTGCTCCATGCGGTCCTTGGCCATCCCGATGGTCACCTCGTCGGGCACCAGGTCGCCGGCGTCCATGAACGCCTTGGCCTTCACGCCCAGCTCCGTGCCCTGCGAGATGTTGGCACGGAACAGGTCACCGGTGGAGATGTGCGGAATGTCCAGGTTCTTGGCAAGGAACGCGGCCTGCGTACCCTTCCCGGCCCCGGGCGGTCCGACGAGGACGATTCGCATCAGCGGAGGAACCCTTCGTAATTGCGCTGCTGGAGCTGGCTCTCGATCTGCTTCACGGTCTCCAGCCCCACACCCACGATGATGAGGATGCTCGTCCCACCGAAGGGGAAGTTGGCATTGGCACCGCCGAAGCCCGCCAACGCCATCGTCGGCACAAGAGCGATCAGACCCAGATACAGCGAGCCCGGCCAAGTGATCCTGTTGAGCACGTAGCTCAGGTACTCGGCAGTAGGTCGACCAGCCCGGATACCCGGGATGAAGCCACCATACTTCTTCATGTTGTCCGCGACTTCCTCGGGGTTGAACGAGATCGCCACGTAGAAGAAGGCGAAGAACACGATCAGGAGGAAGTACGTAGCGATGTAGTAGGGGTGGTCACCCTTGACGAAGTGGGCTTCGATCCAGGTCTTCCACCCCGCGGTGGAACTCGAGAACTGAGCGATCAAGGCCGGGATGTAGAGCAGCGACGAGGCGAAGATGACAGGAATCACACCCGCCTGGTTCACCTTGAGAGGGATATAAGTGGACGTTCCGCCGTAGGACCTGCGGCCGATCATCCGCTTCGCGTACTGCACCGGGATGCGGCGCTGGGCCTGCTCGACGAAGACGACGAGGCCGACCATCGCGAAGCCGACGAGGATCACGGTGCCGAACTCGATCCAGCCGTCGGCCAGGTCACCCTCGACCTTGATCTTCCACAGCGCGCCCGGGAAGCCGGCGGCGATCGAGATGAACATCAGGATCGACATGCCGTTGCCGATGCCGCGGTCGGTGATGAGCTCACCGAGCCACATGACGACGGCCGTACCGGCGGTCATCGTGATGACCATGGTGGCGATGGTGAAGATCGACGGGTCCGGAACGACCTGGTTGGCCACCGTGCAGCCGCTGAACAGCGCACCGCTCTTGGCGGTGGCGACGAGGCCCGTGCCCTGGAGGACGGCGAGCGCGATCGTCAGATAACGCGTGTACTGCGTGATCTTGGCGGTGCCCGACTGCCCCTCCTTCTTGAGGGCCTCCAGGCGAGGGATCACCACGGTCAGCAGCTGCAGGATGATGCTCGCCGTGATGTACGGCATGATGCCGAGCGCGAAGATGGTGATCTGCAGCAGTGCCCCGCCGGAGAACATGTTCACCAGGCCGAACAGGGAGTTGTTGCCCTGGCTCGCCTGGTCCACACACTGCTGCACGGCCTGGTAGCTGACACCGGGTACGGGGATGTGCGCCCCGAGGCGGTACAGCACGATGATGCCGAGCGTGAAGAGCAGCTTCTTGCGCAGGTCGGGCGTCTTGAACGCCCGGGCGAACGCGGTGAGCACGGTGCCTCCTGCGACCCCCGCGTTACGCGCGTGAGGGTGACGGTTTGAATGTGAGCGGTTACAGAACACGGCAGCCGCACGCAACAAGCGCAGACTGCCGGGGAAGCTAACAGCCGCTACCATACCCGGCCGTACAGCCAGCGGGAAACGTCTCCTGGGCACGTCAACCCGGTATCGGCCACCGTTCGAGCCGTTCGTGCCCCCACGGCCCCGCACGGGAGTCCCCTACGCCCCCGTACGCCCACGTACGGGCCCGTACGAGCCCTCGACGCCCCTTCACGCGCTCTCAGGTGCCGGAGGGCCGTTCGGCCGGGGTCGTCACGACCGGCCGCACCCGGACGAGTGGCCTCGCGCGGCCCTTTCGCCCACCCGCAGGGCCCCCGACGCACAAAAAGCCCGGCCGGCTCCCCCGAGGGGGAACCGGCCGGGCTCAGTGCTGTCAGGCCGAGACTCAGACGAGCTCGGTGACGGTGCCACCGGCGGCGGCGATCTTCTCCTTGGCGGAGCCGGAGACGGCGTCAACCGAAACCTGCAGCGCCACGGTGATCTCGCCGGTGCCGAGCACCTTGACGAGCTGGTTCTTGCGAACCGCACCCTTGGCGACCAGATCGGCCACCGTGACCTCGCCACCCTGCGGGTAGAGCGCGGCCAGCTTGTCCAGGTTCACGACCTGGAACTCGGTGCGGAACGGGTTCTTGAAGCCCTTGAGCTTCGGGAGACGCATGTGGAGGGGCATCTGCCCACCCTCGAAGCGCTCCGGAACCTGGTAACGGGCCTTGGTGCCCTTCGTACCACGACCGGCCGTCTTACCCTTCGACGCCTCACCACGACCCACACGGGTCTTGGCGGTCTTGGCGCCCGGGGCGGGACGGAGGTTGTGGACCTTCAGCGGGTTGTTCTCCGCCATGTCAGTCGACCTCCTCGACCGTCACGAGGTGGCGGACGGTGTGCACCATTCCGCGGAACTCGGGGCGGTCCTCCTTGACGACCACGTCGTTCAGGCGCTTGAGCCCGAGCGAACGCAGGGTGTCGCGGTGGTTCTGCTTGCTGCCGATGTACGACTTCGTCTGCGTGATCTTGAGACGGGCCATTACGCACCCGCTCCCGCACGCGCACGAAGGAGAGCCGCGGGGGCGACGTCCTCGAGCGGCAGACCACGGCGAGCCGCGATCTCCTCGGGACGCTGCAGGCCCTTCAGGGCCTCCACGGTCGCGTGCACGATGTTGATCGCGTTGTCGGAGCCGAGCGACTTCGACAGGATGTCGTGAACGCCGGCGCACTCGAGCACGGCACGCACCGGGCCACCGGCGATAACACCGGTACCGGGGGAAGCCGGCTTGAGCAGGACGACGCCCGCGGCCTTCTCGCCCTGGATCGGGTGCGGGATGGTGCCCTGGATACGGGGGACCTTGAAGAAGTGCTTCTTGGCCTCCTCAACACCCTTGGCGATGGCGGCCGGCACCTCCTTGGCCTTGCCGTAACCGACACCCACGGTGCCGTCACCGTCGCCCACCACGACCAGCGCGGTGAAGCTGAAGCGACGACCACCCTTGACAACCTTGGCGACGCGGTTGATCGCGACTACGCGCTCGACGTACGCGGTCTTCTCGGCGGCAGCGGCGCCACCGTCGCGACCCTTCCGGTCCCGCCGCTCGCCGCCACCGGCACCGCTTCCGCGGCGCTGGGGTCCAGCCATTGGATTACCTCTCTCTGTTACGTCCGTTAGTCCCGGAACCGGGGCTTAGAACTTCAGCCCGGCTTCGCGGGCGGCGTCAGCCAGAGCGGCAATGCGCCCGGCGTACCTGTTGCCACCACGGTCGAACACGACAGCCTCGACACCGGCGGCCTTGGCGCGCTCAGCGACGAGAGCACCGACCTGCTTGGCCTGCGCGGACTTGTCACCCTCGCCGCCACGGATCGACGCGTCCAGGTTCGACGCGGACGCAAGGGTGTGGCCCTTGAGGTCGTCGATGACCTGAGCGGTGATACCGCGGTTGGAACGCGTCACGACGAGGCGCGGACGCTCCGCCGTACCCGACACGTTCTTGCGGATGCGGATGTGACGGCGGGCCTTGGCGGCACGCTTGTAAGCGTCGCCCTTGGCGATCTTCACACCGTATGCCATGGCTTACTTACCAGCCTTTCCGACCTTGCGGCGGATGACCTCGCCGGCGTACTTGACGCCCTTGGCCTTGTACGGGTCGGGCTTCCGCAGCTTGCGGATGTTCGCCGCGACCTCGCCGACCTTCTGCTTGTCGATGCCCTCGACCGAGAACTTGGTCGGCGACTCGACCTTGAACGAGATGCCCTCGGGCGCCTCGACCAGGATCGGGTGGCTGTAGCCGAGCTGGAACTCCAGGTTGGAGCCCTTCGCGGCGACGCGGTAACCGACACCGCTGATCTCGAGCGCCTTCACGTAACCCTGGGTCACACCGGTGATCATGTTGGCCACCAGCGTGCGGGACAGGCCGTGAAGGGCCTTGTTCTGACGCTCGTCGTTCGGACGGGTGACGTTGAGAACGCCGTCCTCGCCCTTAACGATCTCGATCGGAGCGGCGACGGTGTGGGTCAGGGTGCCCTTGGAACCCTTCACCGTGACCGAGCGGCCCTCGATGGTGACGTCCACGCCGGCGGGAACCTGGATAGGCAGCTTGCCAATACGCGACATTAGCTATTCCTCCGTTCCCGACTACCAGACGTAGGCGAGGACTTCCCCACCTACGCCCTTCTTGCCTGCCTGCTGGCCGGTCAGGAGACCGTGGGACGTGGAGATGATCGCCACGCCCAGGCCGCCGAGAACCTTCGGCAGGTTGGTGGACTTCGCGTAAACCCGGAGGCCGGGCTTCGAGATCCGCTTGATGCCCGCGATGGAGCGCTCACGGTTCGGACCGAACTTGAGCTCGAGAACGAGGTTCTTGCCGACCTCGGCGTCCTCGACCTTCCAGCCCGTGATGAAGCCCTCCTGCTGGAGGATTTCCGCGATGTGAGACTTGATCTTGCTGTGCGGCATCGTCACGGTGTCGTGGTACGCCGAGTTCGCGTTACGCAGACGCGTGAGCATGTCTGCGATCGGATCAGTCATGGTCATGAATTGGCCTTCGGCCTCTCTCGCCGGGGTTTCCTGTATGCGCCATCCCTCTCCCCACACAGGGGCGGGACGGGTGCGGCGCGGGGACCTACGGCGTAGTAAGTCGTACGGGCGGCGGACGCCCAACCCTCCTAGCCTAAGCCATGGAGGGGTGGGCCTCCGCCAACCCTTTGCTTACCGAGAGACTCCGGTTATCCCGTTATTACGGGGATTACCAGGAGCTCTTGGTCACGCCCGGCAGCTCGCCACGGTGAGCCATCTCACGAAGGCACACGCGGCACAGGCCGAACTTGCGGTACACGGAGTGGGGACGACCGCAGCGCTGGCAGCGGGTGTACGCACGCACGCCGAACTTGGGCTTGCGGGCAGCCTTCGCGATGAGAGCCTTCTTCGCCATCTCGCTTACGCCTCCTTGAACGGGAAGCCGAGGTGACGGAGAAGGGCGCGGCCCTCAGCGTCGTTGGTCGCCGTGGTGACCACGGTGATGTCCATACCCCGGACACGGTCGATCTTGTCCTGGTCGATCTCGTGGAACATGACCTGCTCCGTGAGACCGAAGGTGTAGTTGCCACGCCCGTCGAACTGCTTGGGGGACAGACCACGGAAGTCGCGGATGCGCGGAAGCGCGAGCGACAGGGTGCGGTCCAGGAACTCCCACATGCGGTCGCCACGGAGGGTGACGTGCGCACCGATCGGCTGACCCTCACGCAGCTTGAACTGCGCGATGGACTTGCGGGCCTTGGTGACGGCCGGCTTCTGACCGGTGATCGTGGTGAGGTCGCGGATGGCGCCCTCGATCAGCTTGGAGTCGCGGGCGGCGTCGCCCACACCCATGTTGACCACGATCTTGACGAGGCCGGGGATCTGCATGACGTTCTCGTAGGAGAACTCCTCACGCAGCTTGCCCGCGATCTCCTCGCGGTACTTCGTCTTGAGACGCGGAGTGGTGGTGGTAGCCATCAGATGTCCTCACCCGTCCGCTTGGCAACGCGGATCTTGTTGCCCTCGTCGTCGAAGCGGTAACCGACGCGCGTGACGACCTTCTTGCCGTCCTTCTCCACGACCAGCTGGACGTTGGAGACGTGGACCGGAGCCTCGGTCGTGACGATGCCACCAGCCTGCGAGGGGCCGGCCTTGGTGTGCTTCTTGACCCGGTTGACACCCTCGACCAGGACGCGGTTCTCGGCGGGGAAGGCCGTGATGACCTTGCCCTGCTTGCCCTTGTCCTTACCGGTGATGACCTGGACCAGGTCGCCCTTCTTGATCTTCATGCTTACAGCACCTCCGGCGCGAGCGAGATGATCTTCATGAACTTCTTCTCGCGCAGCTCACGGCCGACGGGGCCGAAGATACGGGTGCCGCGAGGGTCGCCGTCGTTCTTGAGAATGACAGCGGCGTTCTCGTCGAAGCGGATGTACGAGCCGTCCTGGCGGCGGCGCTCCTTGACGGTGCGAACGATGACCGCCTTGACGACGTCACCCTTCTTCACGTTGCCACCGGGGATCGCGTCCTTGACGGTGGCGACGATGACGTCACCGATGCCCGCGTAGCGGCGACCGGAACCACCGAGAACACGGATGCAAAGGATCTCCTTGGCACCAGTGTTGTCGGCGACACGCAGTCGCGACTCCTGCTGGATCACGTCTATCTCCTGATTGTCTGCCGGTTCCCGGCAGGGGCACCGGAATGCCCCTGCCGAGCCTGGCGGAACGAACTCGAAGGGTTACCCCTTCAAGTGCTTACTTGGCCTTCTCGAGGATCTCGACGACGCGCCAGTGCTTCGTGGCGGACAGCTTCCGGGTCTCCATCAGGAGGACGCGGTCGCCGATGCCGGCAGCGTTGGTCTCGTCGTGAGCCTTGAGCTTGTTCGTACGGCGGATGACCTTGCCGTACAGCGCGTGCTTGACGCGGTCCTCGACAGCGACGACGACGGTCTTGTCCATCTTGTCGCTGACGACGAGGCCCTCGCGGACCTTGCGGGCGTTGCGCTCGCTGTTCTCAGTCACGTTGCTCTCGCTCATCAGGCGTTCTCCACCGTCTCGATGCCCAGCTCGCGCTCACGCATCAGGGTGTAGATCCGGGCGATGTCCTTACGGACGGACTTGAGCCGACCGTGGTTCTCGAGCTGGCCCGTCGCCGCCTGGAAGCGGAGGTTGAACAGCTCTTCCTTGGCCTCGCGGAGCTTGGCGACAAGCTCCTCGTTGCCCAGCTCGCGCAGCTCGGACGCCTTGGTACCGGCGGTCATCACAGCTCACCTGCTTCGCGCTTAACGATCTTGCACTTCATCGGCAGCTTGTGGGCCGCACGGGTCAGGGCCTCGCGCGCGATCTTCTCGTTCGGGTAGGACAGCTCGAACATCACCCGACCGGGCTTGACGTTCGCGATCCACCACTCCGGCGAACCCTTACCGGAACCCATGCGGGTCTCGGCAGGCTTCTTGGTCAGCGGACGGTCCGGGTAGATGTTGATCCAGACCTTGCCGCCACGCTTGATGTGGCGGGTCATCGCGATACGAGCCGCCTCGATCTGGCGGTTGGTCACGTACGCCGGAGTGAGGGCCTGAATGCCGTACTCGCCGAACGCAACCTGCGTACCACCCTTGGACATACCGCTGCGCTTCGGGTGGTGCTGCTTGCGGTGCTTGACCCTACGGGGGATCAGCATTTCGGTCAGGCCTCCGTTCCGGTGCTCTCAGCCGGAGCAGCGGCAGCAGCCTCGGCCTTGGGGGCCTCGGCGGCGGGAGCCGACTGCTGCGGCTTGCGGCCGCGACCGCCACGCTCGCCACCACGGCCACCGCGGCCGGCCGGGCGGTCAGCGCCGCCACGAGCCGGACGGTTGCCGGCGCGGGCTGCGGCGTTCTCGGCGCGAACCTCGGCGATGTTCTTGACGTCGCCCTTGTAGATCCAGACCTTCACGCCGATGCGGCCGAAGGTG
This sequence comes from Streptomyces sp. NPDC047981, assembly GCF_040653315.1. NCBI lineage: Bacteria > Bacillati > Actinomycetota > Actinomycetes > Kitasatosporales > Streptomycetaceae > Streptomyces > Streptomyces sp. NPDC047981. Next base: position 27,501 of record NZ_JBEZNQ010000027.1, read on the forward strand.
GTCTTGGCCTCGAAGAAGCCGTACTCGACGTTCGCACGGAGCGTGTGCAGCGGCACACGACCCTCGCGGTAGAACTCCGAGCGGGACATCTCGGCGCCGCCGAGACGGCCACCACACTGGATCTTGATGCCCTTGGCGCCGGCCTTCATGGCGGACTGCATGCTCTTGCGCATGGCCCGACGGAAGGAGACGCGGGAGGACAGCTGCTCGGCCACGGCCTGGGCCACGAGCTGAGCGTCGACCTCGGGGTTCTTGACCTCGAGGATGTTCAGCTGGACCTGCTTGCCCGTGAGCTTCTCGAGGTCGCCGCGGATGCGGTCGGCCTCGGCGCCACGGCGGCCGATGACGATGCCGGGACGCGCGGTGTGGATGTCCACCCGCACGCGGTCACGGGTGCGCTCGATCTCAACCTTCGAGATGCCGGCGCGCTCCATGCCGGACGTCATCATCCGACGGATGGCGACGTCTTCCTTGACGTAGTCCTTGTACAGCTTGTCGGCGTACCAGCGGGACTTGAAGTCCGTGGTGATGCCGAGCCGGAACCCATGCGGGTTAACCTTCTGGCCCATTACCGGGTTCCTTCCTTGCTGCTGACGACCACGGTGATGTGGCTGGTCCGCTTACGGATCCGGTAGGCACGGCCCTGGGCACGCGGACGGAACCGCTTCAGGGTCGGGCCCTCATCCACGAACGCCTCGCTGATGTACAGCGAAGAGGCGTCACTGTGGTCGTAGTTGTGCGCGGCGTTGGCGATGGCGCTGTCCAGCACCTTGCCGACCGGCACGCTCGCGGCCTGCGGGGCGAAACGCAGGACCGCCTGAGCCTCCGTGGCATCCATGCCACGGATAAGGTCCACCACGCGGCGGGCCTTCATGGGCGTAACGCGGATGTACCGCGCCTGGGCCCTGGCTTCCATGGTTGTCCTTCCAGTGTCTGTCATGGTCATTCCACCCCGCTACTAGCGGCGCTTCGACTTCCGGTCGTCCTTGACGTGACCCCGGAAGGTGCGCGTCGGCGAGAACTCGCCGAGCTTGTGGCCGACCATCGACTCGGTGACAAACACCGGAATGTGGGTCTTGCCGTTGTGCACCGCGATCGTGTGGCCGAGCATGGCCGGGATGATCATCGAGCGACGGGACCAGGTCTTGATGACGTTCTTGGTGCCGGCTTCGTTCTGGGCGTCCACCTTCTTTACGAGGTGGTCGTCGACGAAGGGCCCCTTCTTGAGACTGCGCGGCATCTAAACCCGCTCCTAGCGCTTCTTGTTCGTCTTGCGGCGGCGGACGATGTACTTGTTCGAAGCCTTCTTCGGCGAACGAGTACGACCCTCCTTCTGACCCCACGGGGAGACCGGGTGGCGACCACCGGAGGTCTTGCCCTCACCACCACCGTGCGGGTGGTCAACCGGGTTCATCGCGACACCGCGGACGGTCGGGCGAACGCCCTTCCACCGCATACGGCCGGCCTTGCCCCAGTTGATGTTCGACTGCTCGGCGTTGCCGACCTCACCGACGGTCGCGCGGCAGCGCGCGTCGACCAGACGGATCTCACCGGAGGGCATACGAAGGTGGGCCATCGTGCCCTCCTTCGCGAGCAGCTGCACCGAGGCACCCGCGGAACGGGCGAACTTGGCGCCACCGCCGGGACGGAGCTCGATCGCGTGGATCGTGGTACCGACCGGGATGTTGCGGAGCGCGAGGTTGTTGCCCGGCTTGATGTCGGCGCCAGGGCCGTTCTCGATCCGGTCGCCCTGCTGCAGACCGCGCGGCGCGATGATGTAGCGCTTCTCGCCGTCGGCGTAGTGCAGCAGCGCGATGCGCGCGGTGCGGTTGGGGTCGTACTCGATGTGCGCGACCTTGGCCGGCACGCCGTCCTTGTCGTGACGACGGAAGTCGATCACGCGGTAGGCGCGCTTGTGTCCGCCACCCTGGTGGCGAACGGTCACACGACCGGCGTTGTTACGGCCGCCCTTGCTGTGCAGGGGGCGGACCAGCGACTTCTCCGGCGTGGACCGCGTGATCTCGACGAAGTCGGCTACGGAGGAGCCACGACGGCCCGGCGTAGTCGGCTTGTACTTGCGGATTCCCATTTCTCAGTCCTCGTCCGATTCCGGACGACTCGACCGCCGTCAGGCGGTCGGGCCGCCGAAGATGTCGATACGGTTGCCCTCGGCAAGGGTCACGATGGCGCGCTTGGTGTTGGCGCGCTTGCCGAAACCGGTGCGGGTGCGCTTGCGCTTGCCCTGACGGTTGATCGTGTTGACCCCGGTGACCTTGACCGAGAAGACCGCCTCGACGGCCTGCTTGATCTGGGTCTTGTTGGCGCCGGGCGCAACGATGAACGTGTACTTGTTCTCGTCGAGCAGCGCGTAGCTCTTCTCGGAAACAACCGGCTTGACGAGGATGTCACGCGGGTCCGTGAAGGTCTTGCTGGTGATCGTGGCCTCGGACATCAGGCCTCGCTCCCTTCGTTGTCAGCGGCCTTGGGGCCAGACACGAAGGACTCGAGGGCGGCCTGGGTGAAGACCACGTCGTCGGATCGCATCACGTCGTACGTGTTCAGCTGGCCCGGCTCCAGGATGTGGACCTGGGGCAGGTTGCGGGCGGACAGCCACGCGGCCTCGTCGGAGCGCTCGACGACCAGGAGCAGGTTCTTGCGCTCCGAGATCTTGCCGAACAGCGTCTTGGCGGCCTTGGTGGAGATGCCACCCTCGACCACGCCGGAGACGACGTGGATGCGGGAGTGGGTCGCCCGGTCGGAGAGGGCACCGCGGAGGGCGGCGGCCTTCATCTTCTTGGGGGTGCGCTGCGAGTAGTCACGCGGCACGGGACCGTGCACGACGCCACCACCGGCGAACTGCGGGGCGCGGGTCGAACCCTGACGGGCGCGGCCGGTGCCCTTCTGGCGGTAAGGCTTCTTGCCACCACCGCGGACCTCGCCACGCGTCTTGACCTTGTGCGTGCCCTGGCGGGCGGCAGCAAGCTGCGCGACGACGACCTGGTGGATCAGCGGGATGCTGACCTTGGCCTCGAAGATCTCGGCCGGGAGCTCGACGGTCCCGGTCTTGTCGCCGGAGGGCGACAGAATGTCAATGGTGCTCATATCCTCAGGCCCCCTTGGCCGCGGTGCGGACCAGGACGAGGCCGCCGTTCGGACCAGGAACCGCACCCTTGATCAGGAGCAGGCCCTTCTCCGCGTCAACGGCGTGAACGGTCAGGTTCTGGGTGGTCACGCGCTCGTTGCCCATGCGGCCGGCCATGCGCATGCCCTTGAAGACACGGCCCGGGGTGGCGCAGCCACCGATCGAACCGGGCTTGCGGTGCACGCGGTGGGCACCGTGCGAAGCCTTGCCACCACGGAAGTTGTGGCGCTTCATGACACCGGCGAAGCCCTTGCCCTTGCTCTTACCGGTGACGTCGACCTTCACGCCGGCCTCGAAGACCTCGGCGGTGATCTCCTGGCCGAGCGTGTACTCGGAGGCGTCAGCGGTGCGGAGCTCCACCAGGTGGCGGCGCGGGGTGACGTCGGCCTTGGCGAAGTGACCCTTGAGGGGCTTGTTCACCTTGCGCGGGTCGATCTCGCCGAAGGCGATCTGGACCGACTCGTAGCCGTCGATGTCGTTCGTACGCACCTGGGTCACGACATTGGGGCCGGCCTTGACGACGGTCACCGGGACGACCCGGTTGTTCTCGTCCCAGACCTGCGTCATGCCGAGCTTCTCGCCCAGGATGCCCTTGATGTTCTTAGCCATCTCGCGCGTCACCTCAGAGCTTGATCTCGATGTCGACGCCCGCCGGCAGGTCGAGACGCATGAGCGAGTCAACCGTCTTCGGCGTGGGGTCGAGGATGTCGATGAGGCGCTTGTGCGTGCGCATCTCGAAGTGCTCGCGCGAGTCCTTGTACTTGTGCGGCGACTTGATGACGCAGTACACGTTCTTCTCAGTGGGCAGCGGCACCGGGCCCGCGACCGACGCACCAGTGCGGGTCACCGTCTCGACGATCTTCTTCGCCGAGGAGTCGATGACCTCGTGGTCGTAGGCCTTGAGCCGGATGCGGATCTTCTGTCCCGCCATGGCTACTCAGTAGTCCTTTGTCTAGTAACGCTCTGGTACTCGGGGGATCTCACGACTCCGCCTCCGACCCACGCGGTCGGGCGTGTCGCACTCCCTCTACGCAGAAATCCCTAGGGATCTCCCAACCAAGGGGGTGCGGTTCCCAGAACCGCGAAGCCGGGGGGCAGAACACCACCCGAGTGCCTGGCCGGCACCCCGCTGACGCTTCCCGGAAGATTCCCGTACGTCCGACCCGAGGGGTCGACGAGTACTGTGGGACTCGCTTCCGGTCCTCCCGACGGGAGGCGCGCAGCATCGGCACTCAACCGAGCAACCCCGACAGTCTGCCATACGGGACGCTGGGCTGGCCAATCGAGCCGGAGAGAATACCCCGGACGTGACGCAAGTCAAACGCCGACCCTCCGAGGGAGTCGGATCGGCGCTGATCGGGGGCCTGCGCGGGCCGTGGCCCCCTCCCGGACGGCTCACCCGGGCTCGGACGTACGCCGCGCGGGCACGGCCCAGGAGGCGGCTCCGAGCAGCAGCACCAGCAGGCACGGAACGGTCAGGACGGCGGCCGGCCGGACACCCTCGTGCAGCATCCAGGCGTCCAGCACCCCTCCCGCGAACATCGCTCCGATCGAGGCGAACCGCCGCCCCTCGTGGCGGGCGCCGGAACCGATGCGCGGGTCCGCGACATGCGGGAGACCGCCGAGGAACGCGGTCAGGGCCCGGGTGGAGAGCGTCGTCGGCACGTCGGGGACGCGGACCCGCAGGGTGGTGATGTTGCGGACCCCCATGGCGGCCGCGACGAAGGCGATCACCCCGAAGTGGTGCCCGCCCGCGGGCGCCGCCGGAGGCCCGTCGACCCCGGTACGCCAGGCGACGAGCGCCCCACCGCCCAGCAGCAGCCCCTCGGCGAGCAGCGCGGGAGCGAACCACCTGCGCTCACGGGCGTCCACACTCGACTCGAACAGCGACCCGAGCACCGCGCCGGCCACGAACCCGGCACAGGACACCCCGGCGGCGGCCGGCGAGAGCCCCGCGGCACCGGTGAGCGCGAACGCCAGCAGGAGCAGGTTCCCGGTCTGCATGGCGGTGAAGACCGGCCCGAGCGCGAGGAAGCTGACGGCCTCGATCATGCCGGTGGTCAGGGTGAGCACGACCATGATCGACGTGAGCGCCCGCCCGGGCCTGGGCTTCATACCCGGACCATAAGACGCGCCCGCTCACCCCGCCCGCCGACGGTCGCCTCCCCCTGTGCCAGGGTGGCGCCGGCCCGGGCAGGGCGCCGTCGCGGAGGAACTGAGGAAGGCGGACCACCGATGAATCCCGAGGGGGAACCGCTTCGCTTCGTCAAGCGGAGAACCGGCGGACACTTCCTGGACCACGGCCCCGTCGTCATGTCAGGGCCACCGGAGTACACACGTCGGACCCGCAAGCCCGTCCAGTACGTCACTGTGGCCGATGCCGACGGCACGGTGGTCGGCTACCTGTGGATCAACAACGAGGACGGTGCCGCGGGCTGGGTCCCCCGGTGGGGCGGCTCGTCCGACCGCCCGCAGTGGACGGCCGGTCTGCGCGAGGCCAAGGCTCTCGGCCTCACCCCGCTGGAGGCACTGACCCGGATGATCCAGGACCCACCCGGCTCCGGCAGCCAGGTGGTACCGGGTTCTCTCGCCGAGGCCCCGAACTCGGACTCGATCCGCCGCCTCGCCGGACATCCCCCCGCGGAACGCCCTCGGCGCGCGGCGACCGGGGCGATGCTCGGCCTGGCGCTCGGTGATGCCATGGGTCACCCCACCGAGTTCCTGACCATGGAGCGCATCACCTCCGCTTTCGGGCCCTGGCACACGATGGAGATGCCGCTGTCCGCGGGAGACGTCGTGCGGGTGACCGACGACACCCAGATGGCGCTGGCCGTCGGGGAAGCCCTGGCGGAAGTCACCACCAGCCCTCGCGAATCGGGCAGGGCCTGGGGAACACCGCAGACCGTCCCACCGGCTCAGGTCGAAGCGGCGCTACGAAGGCACTTCGTGACCTGGCTCCACGATCCCAACAACGACCGGGCCCCCGGCCAGACCTGCCTGGACGCCTGCGCCGCCCTCGAACGCGGCGTCCCGTGGCAGGACGCCACCGTCGTCCGGTCCAAGGGCTGCGGCGCGAACATGCGCGTGGCCCCCGTGGCCCTGGTACCCGGGCTGACGGCCGAACAGTGCTCGGGCATCGCCCAGCTGCAGGCGGCGATGACGCACGGCCACCCCACCGCGCTCGCCGCGAGCGACCTCACGGCCCATGCGATCCGGCTCCTCGCCCATGGCTGCGCCCTCGACGAGCTCCTCCCCCAACTGCGTCTCCACGCAGTGCAGTCGAGGCGGAAGTACCACGGCGACTGGCTCGGGGACCTGGCGAAGAAGGCAGGGGCACCCGACCCCGTCACGTTCATCGCGTTCGGCTGGGACGAATGCCTGCGCGCCCTCGACAAGGTGACCGACGCGCTGCGCGACCCGGACGTGGACAGGGACCCCTGCGAAGCCGTCGGCCCCGGCTGGATCGCCGAAGAGGCCCTCGCGACCGCTCTGTACTGCTTCCTTCTCGTCGGCGGCCACGCGCGTGAGGCGATCCGGCGCGGAGCGCACTCGTCCGGAGACTCCGATTCGATCGCGGCCCTCGCCGGCGCCTTCGCCGGAGCGAAGCACGGTCCCGGGCAGTGGCTGCCCGAATGGACCGAGGTGCTGGAGTACGACGACCGCATCCGCGCTCTCGGGCGGCTCTGGGACTGACGACCGACGTCCGAGTGAGCCGTCCGTACCGCGGGCACTCGCCCCACGTGCACACCAGCGACGAGATCTATCACCGGGTGCTGTGGGACGACCGCTTCGACCCCGACCGGTTCGTGATGGGGATCCACGAGCGGGGGACGGAGGTGCCGGCGCGGGTCGCGCTCGGTGACTTCGTGCCCGGTGGGGAGGTTCCCTGGCATCGGGTGGTGTTCTTCGAGGTCGACGGGCAGGTCGTCTGGGACCGGGCCACCGGGGTCGACCGGCTCGATGCCGTGCTGCCGCCCCGGGTCGAGGGGCCCGTTCCGCCCGGGGAGGTGCTCGCCGTGCCGCCGACCGGGCGGACCGCCGTCGCGTGGATACCGCCCCGCCCGCTGTGGCCCGCCATCCAGCACGTGCGGCGCGAGCACGACCGGCAGATCCACCGGTGGCCGCCGCACGTGAACGTGCTCTTCGGCTTCGTACCGGAGGCGGACTTCGAGCGGGCGGCACCGCTCGTCGCTGCGGCGGCGCGGGAGGTGCCGCCGTTCCGGGCGCGCCTGGAGGGCGTCCACTGGTTCGGGCACCGTGAGGACGCGACCGTATGGCTCGACCCGTGCGCGGACGGCGAGGAGCCGTGGGCGCGGCTGCGGGCCGGCCTGGAGGCCCGGTTCCCGTTGTGCGGGGACCGGGCCAGAGGGTTCACCCCGCACCTCTCCCTCGGCCGCAGCCGCGACCCGCACGCTCTCGCCACGACCGCCGAGGCTCTCATCGGCGGGGTGACGGCGCGGGTCAGGGACGTCGTACTGCTGTCCCGGAGGGAGGACGGGCCCATGCGGGTCCGGGTGACCGTCGCGCTCGGGAGCGGTCGGACCGTGGCCGGCGCGGATACGTAGCCGGGCTCGACCCGCTCAGCTGCGCGTGAGTCTTCCGCACTCCTGCGGGAGGTCGCCGAGGTCCTTGCTCCGGTCGTACGGGTCCGAGGCCGGGCCCGAGCCCGGGCCCGGCGACGCCTTGAGGTCCTCGCCGAACAGCGGGTGGAAGAACCCGTCCGTCGGACCCTCGCAGTCGCTGTTGCCGACGCTCGAACGCATGCTGCTCACCGACAACTTGCCCTTGGTCACCCGGTACACGGCCGGGTCGGGCAGGGCGAAGGTGATCTCGCGGCGGGCGATCGTACGCGCGACCTCGTCGGCGCCCGGCCGCGCCTTCACCACGGGGTAGACGAAGGTGTAGTCCGTCTGGATCAGGACGTGGTTCGCGTACGCGCCCTTGCCGACGGACAGGGTCATCCGGCCCCGGGTCTTCACGACGGACCCCACGAGCTTCGCCTCGGCCGGGCTGAACCGGCTGAACAGGTGGGTGGGGTCGTTCTTCTCGGTGGCCCTGGTCAGGCCCTTCTCCATGCCGGAGCGGACATCGGGCTGACGCGGGTCGAGCAGTGCCAGGGCCGCCGTCGGCCGGCCGCCGTCGACGACGGCCGGGTCGAGGTTGGCGGCGACGAGGAACTCCTTCGCCGTCCTGAGCGCGGCAGCGACCTCGTCCTTCGACATCCAGCCCATGGCCTCGGCGCGCGGCGTCTCGATCCCGGCGGCCCCGTCGGCCCACCGCAGCGCGGGGGACCCGCGGAACGGCTCGCGCAGGGTCGGCTCGTCAGGCAACGCCTCCTCGGACGGCGCCGCGGTCGGGCGCGCGCTCTCGGCCGCCAGCGGCGTGGTGTCCCCCGGGCCCCCGAGCCCCTCGGGCAGATGGTCGGTGACCAGCTCGGGGCGGAGGGCGACGAGGAGTACGGCAAGGGCGACGGCGAAGCCCGCGACCCCCTTCACCTGGCGCCCGCGGTGACGCCGCCCGTTCCTCTCCTGCCACGCCGGGCCGGTGCGCCAGCCCGCGGGCTCCCCGGCCGGCTCCCGTGCGGTCTCCCGCTCCTGCTCCCGCTCCCGTACGGGATCGGGGCGCGCGGGCCTGGCCTTTCGGCCGCGCGCCGTCCAGCGCGTGCCCCCGCCCGTGTCGATCCCGTCCTGCTTCGCCGCCTCGACGAACGCGGCCCACTCCTCGTCGGAGACCGGCCTGTCTTTCTCGCTCACGTTTCCCACCCCTGATCATGTGTGCGGACAGGAGCGTGCCACGACAGCCGGTGGGGCGTGTGCGCGGGACGAGGTCGGTGATCTTGCTGTGACCTGCCCGTTCAGCCTCGTTCACCCTTCACGCACAGGAGCGAATTCGCACGCAACCTCCCTCTTCGAAAACCCGTCTAGCCAGTCGCGGATGTGGGCCTCCACCAGGCCCCCCGTGAATTCCAGGGCACGTGCGGGCAGTACGGGGGAAAAGAACAGTGGACGGTTTCGAGCTGCTCAGGTCCGGGCTGCTCCGGCGGCGCCGGGTTCTCGCGGCCGGCGCCGCACTCGGTGCGGCGCTCGGTGGCACCGCGCTCGCCGGATGTTCCGTGCCCGAACCGCCCCGCAGGAAGCAGCCCGTCGCCGATCCCGCGCCGGGGGTGCCGATCATCAGCACCCGCCGCGAGCAGCTCATGCAGTTCGCCGCACACCCGGACGACGACCTGTACTTCATGAACCCGGACACCCAGCGCATGCTCGACTCCGGGGTTCCGCTGGTCTCCGTCTATGTCACGGCCGGCGAGCACACCGGCGTGAACCGGATCAAGGGCATGCCCCCGGCGAAGCCCGACCGGGCCGCCTACTCGTCCTCGCGTCATCAGGGGCTGCGCCAGGCGTACGCGACCCTCCTCGGGCTCGACAAGTTCACCCCCTGGCAGAAGGGCGTCACCACCCTCCACGGCGGGCGGCGCGCCGAGATCAACACGCTCATCAACGGCGGCCGCCGGGTCGAGCTGATCTTCCTCAACCTGCCCGAGCACGCGCCCCGGCGCTATATGGCCCTGGTCAACCTCTGGAAGGACCGCGCGCTCGAACTGCGCACGCACATGCCCGCCGGCTCCCCCGTCGACCGGCCCGACACCTACGACCACAACCAGCTGATCGACGTCCTGGTCGGCCTCCTCGACCGCTACCGGCCGACCGTCGTGCACACCCTCGACCCGGACCCCGACATACAGATCAGCAGCGAGGCCGCCCGCAAGAAGGACGCCGAGCAGCCCGGCTACTCCGACCACGGCGTCCACACCGCGGTCGCCGAGTTCTGCTGGACCGCGCTGATCCGCTGGGTCGCCGACGCCCAGCAGGGCTCGGGGCAGATACCGGCGTTCGTGGCGACCGCCTTCCGCGGCTACTACAACCGGCACTGGCCCAAGAACCTGCCCGCGCAGGTCCTCAACGAGAAGGCCGGCCATCTCTTCAACTACGGCGGCAACCCCGCCTGGGAGTGCGGCAACCCCTCCGGCTGCGGCGACTACGGCATCGGCGGCGGCAGCCCCCTGAGGCAGGCCAAGGGCTGGGTGCGCGCCACCCACTACCGCTGGCCCGGCGCGGGACCGGCCGTCGTCACCCGGCCCGACGGGCGGCTCGACGCGTACGGGGTGCTGGGGCTGCGCGCGGTCCGCTGGCGGGAGACGGAACGCGGCACCGGACTGTGGGGCGAGCCCACGGACCTGGGCGGCGGCCCGCTCGCACCCGCGCTCGGCTCGGCGACCCTGCCCGACGGCCGGGTCCTGCTCTTCGGGGTGCGGTTCGCCGCCTTCACCGGACGCGGCGGGCCGAACAAGCGAGAGGTCGTGCTGCTGGAGCAGCGTTCCCCCGACGGCCCGTTCCTCGCCTGGCGGGGCCTGGGCAACCCGGAGCGCAAGGACGACCGGGGCCGCCGGATAGGCGTGCCGGTCGCGGCCACCACCCCCGACGGCCGGGTCCACCTCTTCGTCCGCAACGCCGACAAGGGTGTGTCGACGCGCGTACGGTCCACCGACGGCACCTGGTCCCCGTGGCGGGTGCTGCCCGGCCGCGAGGAGATACAGGACGGGCTGGAGGTGGTGGTCGACGCCGAGGGGCGCGTCCACGTCCTGGCCACGAGCCGCAAGGCCGTCCAGCACTGGATCGACTCCGTCCCGGCCGCCCCGCTGCCGCTGGCCGGCGACCCGGTCGCCGCCGTGCCGGGCCAGGGCCGTACCGGCCTCGACGTGTACTACCGCAAGCCCGCCGCCAAGGAGCTGCTGTCGCAGCGGCGCGGCAACGCCTCCTTCGACGGGTACGGCCCGGTGACCGCGGCGGCCGACGCGGAGGGCACGGTCCTGCTCGGCCGGGACCTGCGCGGCCGCGTCCAGTTGCGCCGCGGCGGCCGGCTCTGGACCCGTACCCAGGGCGCGGCGGCCGTGCAGGAGCCGGCGCTGCGGCTGGTCCCGGGCGGCCCGGTCGCCGTCGGCCTGGGCGCGGACGCCCATCCGTGGGTGTGGCGCCCGGCACGGCGCTCCGGGGCGACCTCGCACTCGTGACCGAAGACGGTACGCACATCGAAGAGGGCCCCCGCTCCGCCGTTCACGGCGGGCCGGGGGCCCTCTTCGATGTTCTGTGGCGGCTGTCCTGTCAGGCCGCGGGCAGCCCGCCGAGGTTCCGGGCCGCACGACCGTGCAGCGCGATACCGGCGGAGACCGAGACGTTGAGCGACTCGGCGGCGGGGTTCATGGGGATGGAGACCGATTCGGCGGCGCCGCCCGCGAACTCGTCCGAGGGCCCCGTCTTCTCGCTGCCGAACATGAGCACGATGCGCTCGTCGATGCCGCCGAGGTCCCCGACCGTGAGGCGGCCGTCGGCCTCGAAGACCATGGTCCGCATCCCGCTGTCGCGGACGTGCTGGAGTGCCTCGTCCCGCGTGGCGAGGACGATGGGCAGGGAGAAGACGTAACCCCTGCTGGCCCGGATCAGACGGCGATCCGCGATGGTGGGGAGATCGCTGTCCACGAGGACGATGCCGGAGGCGCCCAGGGCGAAGGCGGTCCGCACGATGGCGCCGATGTTGCCGACGATCTTCACGCCGTCCAGGACGACGATGTCGCCCTTCAGATCGGCCAGGTCCGCGAAGCGGCCGGGCCGCGGCACCTTGGCGATACCGAAAGCCTTGGGCTTCTTCTCGGTCTTGAACACCTGATTGGCGATCGCGGACGCGAGCAGCCGGACCGGAATTCCCCGCTTCTCGCAGGCGGCCGTCAGCTCGCCCGGCAGGGGTGTGGTCTCGATGCCGTAGACCTCGATGAACTCCACTCCTGCGTGAATGCTCTGCAGAAGGGGTTCGATGTCCTCGATGAGCACGGTCCGGACGACCGACCTCGAATGCTTGGTGACATCGATGATGCGCTGCACCGCAGGGTCGGAACGTTCGATAATCACATCAGGATTGTCCACCGTGCAGACGCTAGCACAATCCGGGCGGGCTACGGCGCCCCGCCCTCCAGGGCGACACCCAGGCCGGCCAGCGTCTCGTGCACGCTCTTCCCTTCGGCGATCGCCTCGATCCCGAATCCCCCGACCGACGTGGGGGGATAGCCGATGAGGTCGATCACCTTGCTGACCTTGTAGAGGGCGGGCATCTGATCAGCCCTGTCCCAGAGGTAGACCGCTCCCCACAACTGCCGTTCGGTGTCCGAGAACCACGCCTTGAGGCGCATCCCCTCCAGGGTGGAGTAGGCGTCCACCGCGTAGTCCCGCAGATATTCCCGGAGGCTCTCCACCGTCGCTTCCGACTTCTTCAGGTCCCACATGACGATCGACAGGTACATAGCTTCGAACTCCTTGTTGGCAAACATGATTGACGGGATCGGAATTCATGACTCCGGATCAGGTGGGCCGACACCGTAACCGGCGGTGGCGAAATCGCCGTGAGATGTGCCTCATTGGGCCGATCACGTTCGAACGGAGCGCCTCATCCGCTTGGATGGAACAGTTGAGCGCAGTTAGGCGCAGTAAGGCGATTTCCTTTGTTACATCTTCGGAGAGAACCATGACCGAGCATCACGACACCTCCTTTCCCTACCCCCGCGGCTGCCCCCTCCATCCGCCTCGGGAGTACGCCTCCCTCCGCGCCGAAGAGCCCATCAGCAAGGTCACCCTCGCTTCGGGACGGACCGCCTGGCTGCTCACCCGGCACGAACACATACGGCAGTTGCTCGCCAGCCCCGATGTGAGCTCGAACCTCGCCCACCCGGGCTACCCGCTGCACTTCGACGTGCCGGCGGAGATCATGGAGCAGATGCGGCCGGTGCTTCTCGCCATGGACCCCCCGGTGCACACCGCGCAGCGGAAGATGTTGATCAGCGAGTTCACGGCCAAGCGCGTGCTTCAACTGCGGCCTCGCGTCCAGGAGATCGTGGACGAGTGCGTCTCGGCCCTGCTCGCCGGCGAGGGGCCGGTCGATCTGGTCGCGGCACTGGCGCTTCCCGTCCCCTCCCTGGTGATCTGTGAACTCCTCGGAGTCCCCTACACGGACCGGGCGTTCTTCCAGGACCGGACCGAGAAGCTGGTGTCGGTCGACGCCGATCCGCAGGAGCGGAACGACGCGCACCAGGAACTCCACGCCTACTTCGACCAGTTGGTGACCGCCCAGGAGAAGGCTCCCGGCGACGACCTCCTCGGCAGGCTCGTCGTGAAGAATCGCGAGACCGGCACGTTCTCCCACACGGAGCTCGTCGGAATGGCCAACGTCCTGCTGGTCGGCGGCCACGAGACGACGGCCAACATGATCTCCCTCGGAGTCCTGGCACTGCTCGAGAATCCCGACCAGCGGGCCAAGCTCCAGGCCGACCCGTCCCTCGCGCCCCAGGCCGTCGACGAGCTGCTGCGCTATTTCAGCATCGCCGACCAGGTCACCTCGCGCGTGGTCACCGCGGACATCGAGATCGGGGGCGTACACATCCGTGCCGGTGAGGGCGTGATCGGTCTCAGCGCCTCGGGCAATCACGACGAGGCGGTGTTCCCGCACCCGGAGCGGCTGGACTTCGAACGCGGCGGAAAGCACCATCTGGCTTTCGGTCACGGGATCCACCAGTGCATCGGGCAGAACCTCGCGAAGCTCGAACTGGAGGTCGTGTTCAACACCCTCGTCGCCAGGGTCCCCGGCCTGAAGCTGGCCGCCCCGGTGTCGGAGCTGCATTTCAAGGACAGCATGGGCGTGTACGGCCTCCACAAGCTCCCGGTCCTCTGCTGACGGTCGTCGCGTGCTTCGGCCCGGGTGCGGCCCCCGAAAGGGAGCCGCACCCGGGCCGAAGGTCTCACCTGCCGTCGGCCCCGTCCCGGGCCGGCCGGCGCGGCAGATCGTCCAGGGCTCGTCGCACGAGGTACGCGACAAGACCCTCGGCCGCGGGGACAAGACCGAGGCGGTTGTTGGTCGTGTGCACGTAGTTCGAGAGACAGCCCGCGTAGGGAGTGCCGTCCAGACGCAGCTCGCGGGCGTCCTGCCCGTCGGGCGCACCGGTCACGGACCGGGCGCGGGCGGTGGCCTCCGCGCTGATCTCGTGGAACACGTCGTCCGTGGCGCCGTCGTGCCAGATCGAGGAGCACAGGCTCGTGAGCTGGGCCGACGTGCTGTCGTAGAGCCGGGGCCAGGCTCGACGCATCTCCTCGGGGGCGTACGTGCTCCACCATTCCTCGTACTCCCGCAGGAAGAGCGAGGCAGCCTCCGGGTCGTAGCCGGCCCCGTGGAGGAACATGGCCATGATCCGCGCCGCCTCCCCGATCGGGGCCCGGCGCTCCTCGACCCACGCGCGCGGTTGCCGTCCCAGCAGGTCGAGGACGGCCAGGGAGGACCTCCGGAAGACCCTCTCGGCGATCTCCACGCCCTCCTGGCCGCCGTACTTGCGGTACTCCGGTTCGTAGGGCGCCCGTTCGAGCGTCCCGACCGGCCGGCCCGCCCGGGGATCCTCCCCCTCCAGCCGCGCCAGTTCCTCCTGCATCGTCAGTCCGAGCGCGTACTCGTCCCGCGCCTGGGTCCCGAACTCGGGCATGGCCCGCTCCAGACCCTCGACGACGCGTTCGGCCGCCTCCGCGGATCCCGCGCCGGGACCGCACAGCATCCTCAGACGCAGATGGGGCCCGCCCTGCCAGTAGCGGAGGAAGAAGAAGTGGTCCCGCAGGCCCTCGGCGCGCAGCAGCGGTTCGACCACGTCGCACAGGAAGGGGGTGTGGAGCGAGTGGGGGACGTGGACGTGCACCACCCGCCACTCGTCCGTCCCCGTCCGACCGCTACTTGTCCGTGCATAGTTCAACGAAGAACTCCTCTGTCGCGGTCCAGCCAGTGTCCGGACCGTAGTCGTCCACCGAGGGAAGGCACTCGCGCATCGACACGAGCACGTCGCCGCGCGACAGCGCGGACTTCGCGAAGCTCCGGACCAGGTAGGGGTTCCGGAAGTCGACGTACATCGGCTTGTGGACGCTGGCGCGCCGCAGGTGCGCGTAGTCCGCCCACTGTCGCGTCACCTTGCGGCTGCGGCCGGCCATGACGTCACGTTCCTCGGCCGTCTGGCACAGCACGAAGGCGTGGCGGGGCAGGCCGCGCGACCGGCGCCACGCGTCGAAGGCGACGAGCGCGTCGAAGGAGTCCCGGCTCAGGTCCTGCAGCATGGGGATGTCGGCGGCTGCGACGTTCCAGGACCTTCGCTCCGCTACGACGTCGCCGACCACCAGGCGGGGCGCGGTGTCGCCGTAGACCACGGGTCCCCCGGCGTCCTGAATGTCCTCGAGCGGCTTCCACAGGTAGCGGTTGGAGGGGGACAGCGCCTCCAGCAGCCGGTAGAGCAGCGGCACGCCGACCGGGGTCATGAAGTTCATGGGAACGAGGTCGACGAACTCCTCCGTGTCCGGGTGCCAGAGCCGCAGGGCCGCGGTGCCCGGCTCCACACGGACTTCCAGGCTGTCGATCGTGTACACCGTGCGGTCCGCCCCGAGCGAGACGGCGCCGGGGTAGTTCACGACCCGGCTCGTCACCGGGGGATGCAGATTGAAGTTGAACCCGAGGACGGAGTTGAGGTCGGCCGTGCCCGGGAACCGTCGGTCGAGGTGGGCGCGTTGCGCGTCCGGCAGGGACCAGTCGCCCTGGCCGCGGACGAACGATCCGAAGCGCGAGAAGTAGACGCCGTAGCCGGTCAGCAGACCGTTCACGACCAGGGTCCGGTCCCTGTCCGGCAGGACGTTCCGGGCGAACTGCGCGCGGAACGTCACCGACTCGGTGTGCCGGAGGCCCTCCACGCCCGCACAGGCCCGCTCGATCACCGAGGGGTCCAGGTGCACAGCGCCGTTCGCGGGGATCAGGTGGTCCCGGATCGTGCTCAGGGCCTCGGTCCGCTGCGCCACGTACCGGTCGACCGCCTCGACGTCCCGTCCCATGAACACGTCGGCCTGCTCGCGGTCGCTCAGCGAGGAGAAGGCCTGGAAGAAGTCGATGAACGGCATGCCGGCGCGGTCCCCGAGGAGCCGGGTCGCGAAGGCGTGCAGCCCCAGTCGCTTGATCTGGCCGTTGTCCAGCATCGAGGCCAGGCGCCAGAGGCCCGTGAGGGCGGGGATGCTCCGCTCCACCGTCGGGAGGCTCCACGCCTGGGGTGCGGCGGAGGCCGGTGTGTCCTCGAAGACCGGTGACTTGAGGACGTCCTCCGGGGGCGGCGACACCTTGCAGAGTTCGGCGATGCCGTTGATCGCCGCGTAGGCCGCGTCGAGCATCTTCTGGCGGTCCGCGGCGGGCGCGGCGGCGAAGTCCGTCTCCAGTCGGCGCAGTTCGGCGAAGTGGTCGCGCAGCGCTGCCGTCTCCGCGGTGGCGCCGGCGGCGAGCGCCTCCTCCAGCTTCGCCGCGTAGTCGGGGTCGTGGTCGTCGACGTCCGGCCGGAAGAACAGGGCGCCGGCGCGGATCAGGCCGTGGACGACCTCGCGGCTCACGGCGTCCCGGCCGGTGACCTCGGTGAGTCGGCGCAGCACCTCGGCGGTCGGCGCCTGCCCTCCGGGCATGGCCGCCAGCAGGGCGTTGAAGAGTGCCTCACGGCGGACGCGCAGGACGGTCTCGGAGGCGATCTTCCCCTCTTCCCGGGAGCCGGGGGCGACGGCGACGAACTCGATGGCGTCGGCGCCCGCGCGCAGGGTCGAGTTCAGCACCAGGTGGCCCGCCTCCAGCCCACCGGGCAGGCGTGGCATCGCGGCGAGGACCCAGTTCACGAGCAGGCGGTTCAGCCGCGTGACGGACGGGGCCGGACCCTCCTCCGGTGTCCGGCCGCCGGGATCCGCCGGAGCTGCCGGGGCGTCCGGAGCCGATGGGGTTGCCGGAGCTGCCGCCGGAGCCGCCGGGGCGTCCGGCGGGAACGCGCCGATCTCCGTGAACCGGCCGAACGGTGACGGCTTCAGGCTCGCCCTGTAGGCGAAGTTGACGAGCGACGACTCCCGCAGTCGGGCCTTGCTCGGCTTGAGGGCCGGTCCGGTGCCCGTGACGAAGTCGCGCAGACCGTGGTAGAGGCGGTCTCCGGAGAGCTGGATGCTGCGGGCCATCGCGTCGTGCTCGAAGAGCGCGGGGAACCCGTCCGCGGCCAGGGACTTCTCGCGCTCGAGTGCGCTCTCGCCCTCGCGCTCACATTCCGTGGCACGCAGACCGAGTCCGCACCAGGTCTCGACCTCGGCGAACAGCTGCGCGTCGAGGTGCGGGCGAAGCTCCTCGAGTCGTCCGGCCACGCGGTCGTGCCGCAGATTGTGGACATCGCGCCGCACCTTGATCAACGTGGCCCGGACCTCGTCGGCCAGCGTGGGTACGGCTTCGCCGAGACGGTCGGCCAGGCCGCCCGCGCGGGCGCGGATGTCTTCCCGCAGGGCATGCAGTTCGTCGATGCGCGACCAGGCGGCGGTGAACGACATCCCGCCGAGCTCGCCCAGCGGAAGCCGACTCCGCCTGTAGACGACATACGGACTGATGTTCACATCCATGGGACTCCCCCAACTTCGTCACGCGGGTCGGCGCGCCACGGCGTGCGGTCGTCAGGGACGCGCCTCGACGAAGGGTCCCCGCCGCAGCGAGCCCGCCGGCCCTGTCTTCGAAAGCAGCTTCGCGCACGCAACCAGCCACGTGCTCCCATGCCGGCCACTGCCGGCGGCGCGGGCCGGACCGTCGCTCCGGAGCGAGGTGCCCCTGTTTCGGCACACCTCCGGACAGGACCCGATGGTTCGAAACTCGAATAAATGCGCTGGAACGAAAGAAGGCCACCGCCGAGGTGCACCTCGACGGTGGCTCAACTAATTCCTAGTCCTGCGATCAGGACGAGGACGACGAAGAACTCGTCGAAACGCTCGTGGTCGTGCACGAGGCGGCCATCACCTGCGCGAGGTCGTCATTCTCACCAGCGCCAGCGATAAGGTCCGAGATCTCGAGAACGTCGAGCTCGATCTGCTGCTCCATTGCGTTCACCCCCTTTCGTCGAAGTGATTCGAACCTAACCCGGCCAATCGATCTTCGGCAACTAAGGCCTACGTGACTTAGATCACAGGGGTTGACGAGCCCTTGTGCTTGACCATTCGGGCTACGGTCGGACCAAGATCACGCGGGCGCCCGCATGGCGCGCACTCACCACTGGGGGCTTCTTCTTGCATGTTTTCGCCAGCATCCCGCAGCCCGATGGCGCAAAATACACCGACACTTTTGCGCCACTCCTACGCGCGCTGTTCTCGCCAGAACTGGTAGGGCGCCACGGCCCCTACTACTTCGTCCGTACCCAGGACGGGCGGGGCGGCGGAGACGTCCTCCAGGTCAGCTTCGACGGGGTGTCGAACCCCGACGAGATCCGGTCTGACGTGCAGAGACTCGCCCGGCACCACGGCTGCGACGCCGGCGTCGACGAGGTGCCGCGCGACGCGGTCCCGTCCCCCCTGTGGAACGCGGGATTCAGCGGAACCGGATTCTCCGATTCCTCACAGAGGCTCTTCCAGAAGGCCGCACCGACGCTTCTCGGCTTCCTGAACCAGGCAGCGGAGGACGAGAACCAGCTGTCGAGAGCACTCGGCGCGCTCCGACTCATGGTCGCCCATATGCGTGCCACTCTTATTCATTCTCCGCAGCGATTCACGGCAGATCTAGAATTCAAAGAGCTGCTTTCTGTCCGCATGCTGAGCTACCGATCGCATTTCGAAGCGGTATTTCTTCGCACCAAGAATCCGGATTCATTCGAATCGGCTTGCGCACGGTTCTACGAACAGGTCGGGCCTGCTGTACGGGCATTTATCGAGGCCTGCGGCGACCCGGACGTCGAACCGGCGGACGATGCACAGGTCCGCGGCTGGACGGAGCTCATCACGGCCGACTCCGGCCACCTGTCCCAGGCCTTCCTCGACGGCTCGCTCGTCAACGCCGGCCACAGTCTCGAAGACCTCGTCCGCGAGCGGGGCGCCCCGGTGGAGCCCACCCGGTTCCACACGCCGCCCAGCCCCGAACTGGACCGGCTGATGCACCGCGACGCCGACTTCCTCGCCTTCCGGCTGCAGACGAGCCTGCTCTACAGCTCGCTCTACACCCTCGGTTTCAGCCTCGCGGAGCGGTACGTCTTCTGCTACGTCGTCGCACGTGCCAACGAGGAGGTCTGCGGCAAATCGATGCTGGAACTCCAGGACGACCTCGACGGGCTCGCGAAAACCATGGCCGCCCTCCCCTCGCCGGCCGTCGCGTGACAGAGCACGGGAGCGGACACACGACCGCAGGAAGAAGATCCACATGTATGTGAACAGGCACACGGAACCCATTCCGGACGAGCTGCGCCGGCTGGAGGAACTCGTCTCCCCGTACGGACTGGTGTCCCGCACCGCACCGCTGCCGGTGCGCGAGGGCGAGCCGCCCTTCGCGGTCCAGCTCTCGTACCTCGGGGTGCCGTCCCGCGCGCTCTCCAACCTGCGGACGTGGGCGGCCGACGAGGACACCGGAAACTCCGACGGCGCGGGTACGGGGCTCACACCCGACCGGGCCCGACTGCTGTCCGTCGCCGAGGCGCTCGAGCGGTACTCCACGTGCGCGTGGGACGACGACGCCATGGTGGTCGCCGCGGAGAACGACCTCACCGAGGACTTCGTCTCGCCCTCACGGTGGCCCAGGTGCTCGGCCACGGAACTGGCGCACGACGACTGCCGACTGACGGAGTACGACCCCTCCGTCCCCATCCGGTGGGTGCGGGCGTGGTCGCTCACCCGCCAGGTGCCCGTGCTGGTCCCCGCCATCTCGGTGTACCTGCACATGCCCTACTCCTCGGAGTCCGAGAAGTTCACCCGCGGCATCACGACAGGGGCGGCGGTGCATTCCGACGTCCGGGCCGCCGTGCTCGGAGGGCTGCTGGAGGTGGTCGAGCGGGATTCCATCGCGCTGGTCTGGCTCCAGCGGCTGCGCCTGCCCGAACTGCACGTCGACCCCGACCTCCTCGACGCGGACACCCGGGAGCTCCACCGGGTCGGCACCTCCACCGACCTCCAGGTCCGGCTGTTCGACGCGACGACGGACTTCGGTGTCCCGGTGATCTACGGCGTCCAGCTCTCCGAGTCCGATCCGACGCTCGCCCAGATCGTCGCCGCGACCTGTGACGTCCGCCCCGAGAAGGCACTGGGCAAGATCTACCGCGAGCTGGCGTCCCTGCGGGTCGCCCTGCGCGGCTACGTCTCCACGTACGCCGGCCGCGAAGTCGACCCCTCCCAGGTGAGCGTGGTCGGCGGGGCCGTCCGGAACGCGCCCCCCGAGCGTCGCCACATCTTCGACTTCCTGCTGGACGGCGAACGCCCCGCATACGGTCTCGACGCCATGCCCGGCCTGCCCGCCGGGGCGGATCCCCTCGACGACGTGGTCTCCCGGCTCGCCGCCCGCGGGGCGGAGGCACTCGTGGTCGACATCACCACGGACGAGGCACGCCAGGTGGGGATGCGGGCGGTGAAGGTGCTCGTCCCGGAGGCGATGCCCGTGTCCTTCGTCCACGCCGAGCGCTTTCTCGGCACCCCACGCCTGTACGAGGCGCCCCGGGCCATGGGCCTCACCAGCCACCCCGAGGACGCGTTGAACCCCGAGCCGCAGGCGTTCGCATGAGCGGGAAGAAGGAGCAGAGCACCATGGCGCAGGATCTTCGTCCGCGATGCCTGTATCTCGTGCGCGACGGTTTCGGGCGACAGCTCGCCGACCATCGCCGCGTGCCGGGGGAACTCCGGGTGTCCTTCGAGGAGTTCCTCGACGGTTCGGCCCCGCACGCGGACGTCGTCGTCCCCGTCCATTCCGGCGGGGCACCCGAACTCCGCGACGAGGTCGACCGGGTCTGCGCGGAGCGTGGCACCCCGTCCGTCGGGCTCCAGCTGCTGCCGACCAAGCTCCTGTGCGGGCCGGCCGTGGCCCCGGGCAGAACGGCCTGCTACGCCTGCTACCGGAAGCGCACCGCGCAACACGCGGGCACGGCCCGCCCGTACGACATGGACGCGGCCCTCGTCGGTCTGCCCGAGGGGTTCGGCCCCCTGCACCTGGCCGTCGCATCCGGCCTGCTGGACCTCGCGCTCGCCGACATCACCGCGGAACCGGCCGCGACGGGAGGCACCGTGCGCAGCTTCAGCCTCGTCTCGGGCGCCGTCTCCGCGGCGTCCACGGTGTCGGTCGACCGCTGCCCGCGCTGCGGGGACCGGTTCGCGCGGGAGCGCCCGGACGACGCGATGCCGTTCCCGGAACTGTTGCGGTAAGGAGGAGGTTGATCATGGTTGCCGAAATGAAGGCCGAACAGATCGGGCAGGCTGCCCGGACGGACATGCAGTTGATGGTCCCCGTCAGGCCCGTCCTGCGGCGCGGTGTACGCATGCGCCGCTCGGGGGACGCCGTCGTGCTCGACGGGGCGGATCGGTCCCAGGTGTTCTCCGGGGCCTTCGCCCGTGAGGGGTTGATCCCCCTCACCGAGGCGTGCGACGGCACCCGCGGCCACGCGGAGCTGGCGGAGAAGGTCGGGTTCGCCGAGGCCACGGTCTACAAGTGCCTGGCCCTGCTCTGGACGGCCGGGGCTGTCGAGGAGGCCCCGGCGGGCGACGAACCGGACGTGGCTCCCGAGTGGGCCGTCTTCCTGTCCAGGCTGGGCAACTCCACGGGCGCGAACCTGTCCTGGGCGGATGCCGTCACCCGCCTGGCCGACCGTTCGGTGCGGCTGGAAGGCGACCCCGCGCTCGTGGCCGCGGCCCGTCGGTCGTTGGCGGACGTGCCCCTCTCCCCGGCGTCCTCCGGCCCGTCCGGCACGCCGGGAGAGCTCACCGTCTTCTTCGAGACGGTCGACTCGACGGCTCTCCTGGCCGCCACCGAGGAACGGTGCAGGCAGGACGGCCAGCCCCTGCTGCGGGTACGCGCCGACGCCCGGGCGTTCACGGTCGGCCCGTACGCGGACGCCTCCCTCACTCCCTGCCTGGAGTGCGGCAGCCACGGCGAGGCGGAGCTGTCCGGCGAGCTGCCCGCGCCCCTCGCCGACCTCGTGGCCGGGGTCACCGCGCACCACGTCGTCGCCCTGCTCGCCCGAGCCGCCATCTCGCATCTCCCGACCGACTCCAGCGTGACGGACACCTCGACCCTGACCACGGTGTACCGGCCGGCGACCGTCCGGCCGGGATGCTCGCGGTGCTCCTGGACCGCGGGTCCGCTCGCGCCGCGGGCGCCGGCCGGATCCGTCTACGAGGCGTCGGTGGCCATGCCACCGCGGTCGTTCCTCTCCCCCAAGGACCACCAGGCGCACTACTACGCGTCCAACCTCCGGCTGCAGGCGCAGTTCAAGGACTGGCCGAGCCGTCGGCACACTGCCCTTCCCGAGGCCGATCTCGCCTCCCTCGCCGGGGCCCGGCGGCCCGATCCGTCCGGCGGCGGTGTCCCGCTCACCCTGGAGTCCCTGAGCACGGTGCTGAAGATCGCTTTCGGCGTCAAGGACGAGGAGAGCACCCCGGAACGCGTCAAGCGGTGGACCGCGGCCTCCGGCAACATCGGCTGCACCACCGCCTACGTGGTGCTGCGCGACGATCGCGTCCTGCCCGCGGGGACCTACGTGTACGCCCAGGGCAGTCATTCGCTCGCGGCTGTTTCCAGCCAGGTGCCCGACGGCTCTGCGCCCTGCGAGATCGTCGTCACCGGCGATCTGAAGAAGGTCATGACCAAGTACGGCACGTTCGGCTTCCGGCTCGTCTTCCTGGACGCCGGATGCAATCTGGCCGCGGCCCGCGAGGTCGCCGAGCACCTGGGGCTCGCCTTCGCGCCGCGTCAGGACTGGGACGACGACGCGCTGGCCCGGGTGCTCGGCACGACGCCGTCCGACGAGCCCGTCGCCGCGGTGGCAACCCTGGGAGGTACGGCATGAGAAGCGATCTGACGTCCATGACCGCCGTGCTGGAGGGCTTCGGCTCCCGGTCGAGCACGTCGGACGGCCGCGCGGCGGAGCGACGGCCGGTGGAGTTCCCGCACGCCGTGCCCGTCGAGCCGGCCGTGGCGGCCGACGAGCTCCGACCGGTGCACGACCTGCGGGAGACGCTGGACCGGCGGCGGTCCTCTTTGCACTACGCGCCGCGGCCGGTACGCACGGAGGCCGTCCTGTCCCTGCTGGGCGAGGTGATCCGCAGGGACCGTACCGACTGGGGACTCGATGCCGAGGCCGGCCCTCTGGAGGGCTTCGTCTTCGCGCTCCGCAGCGAGGGCGTCCCGCCGGGCCTGTACCGCGTGACGGCCGAGGGGAGCTGGCACCTCGCGGGCCTCGATGCCATCGGGCCGCTCGAGAACCTCGGCGTGCAGCGCGAGTTCGCGACGGCCGCGGGGATCGTGGCGATGTACGCCGACCTGGACCAGGCCGACACCTGGGCCGGGGCGCACGGCTACCGCGTCAGTGCCAACCGCGTGGCGATGGCGACCTACGACCTGAACTTCCGTTTCCAGGCCCTGGGGCTCGTCGGCACCCTGTTCGGCGGGTTCATCCCCTCGTCCGTGCATCGCCTGGTCCAGAGCGACGGGTCTTCCCGCCATTCGCTGCTGGCCACCACGTACGCACATCCCCCGCAGGACTGAGCGGGGCGCCGTCCCCGCGAGACGGCTCATGACCGTGGCCCGCCCCACCCGAGTGGTGGTGCGGGCCACGGTCGTCCGTGCGCGGCCCCACGGCGGGCACGCGACCGGCACGGGACGGCGAAGGGCCCGCACGGCGATGCCGTGCGGGCCCTTGCTTGGTGCTGTGTGCTCAGTTCAGAGCAACCGGGTCACCCCGATCGACCAAGTGGATTACTTGGTGATCTTGACGACCTGGCCGGCGCCGACGGTCCGGCCACCCTCACGGATGGCGAACTTGAGGCCCTCCTCCATGGCGACGGGCTGGATCAGCTCGACGGACATGGCGGTGTTGTCGCCCGGCATGACCATCTCGGTGCCCTCGGGGAGGGTCACGACGCCGGTCACGTCCGTGGTACGGAAGTAGAACTGCGGGCGGTAGTTGTTGAAGAACGGGGTGTGACGGCCACCCTCGTCCTTCGACAGGATGTAGGCCTGGGCCTCGAACTCGGTGTGCGGCGTGACCGAACCGGGCTTGATGATGACCTGGCCGCGCTCGACGTCCTCGCGCTTGATGCCACGGAGGAGCAGACCGACGTTCTCACCGGCCTGGCCCTCGTCGAGCAGCTTGCGGAACATCTCGATGCCGGTGACCGTGGTGGTGGTCTTCTCGGTCTTGATACCGACGATGTCGACGGTCTCGTTGACCTTGAGGACACCACGCTCGATACGACCGGTGACGACGGTGCCACGACCGGTGATCGTGAAGACGTCCTCGATCGGCATCAGGAACGGCTTGTCGACGTCACGCTCGGGCTGCGGGATCGCCTCGTCGACGGCGGCCATCAGGTTCAGGACCGACTGGCCCCACTCCTTGTCGCCCTCGAGCGCCTTGAGCGCCGAGACCTTGACGACCGGCAGGTCGTCGCCCGGGAACTCGTACTCGGAGAGGAGCTCACGGACCTCGAGCTCGACGAGCTCCAGGATCTCCTCGTCGTCCACCATGTCGGCCTTGTTCAGGGCGACGACGATGTACGGAACGCCGACCTGGCGGGCCAGGAGCACGTGCTCCTTGGTCTGCGGCATCGGGCCGTCGGTGGCGGCGACCACGAGGATGGCGCCGTCCATCTGCGCCGCACCCGTGATCATGTTCTTGATGTAGTCAGCGTGACCGGGGCAGTCGACGTGCGCGTAGTGACGCGACTCGGTCTGGTACTCGACGTGCGCGATGGAGATGGTGATACCGCGCTGGCGCTCCTCAGGAGCCTTGTCGATCTGGTCGAAGGCCGAGGCCTCGTTCAGGTCCGGGTACGCGTCGTGCAGCACCTTGGTAATGGCGGCCGTGAGGGTCGTCTTACCGTGGTCGATGTGACCGATGGTGCCGATGTTGACGTGCGGCTTAGTCCGCTCGAACTTCGCCTTCGCCACGGGGGTCCTCCTGGAGAGTGGTTCTGTACGCCTTACTCATCGGCGCCAGGTGATCTTTGCTGGGATGCCGTCCGCCGGGGGCTCCTCTTCGGGTTCGAAGTCCGAGCCCCGGCGTACGGTGTCAAGCCTAAAGCGTGCACTCGGGTGAGTTACTCGCCCTTGGCCTTCGCGATGATCTCCTCGGCGACGTTCCGGGGAACCTCGGCGTAGGAGTCGAACTGCATCGAGTAGCTTGCGCGACCCGAGGTCTTGCTGCGGAGGTCTCCGACGTAGCCGAACATCTCCGAAAGCGGCACGAGGCCCTTCACGACGCGAGCGCCGCTGCGCTCCTCCATGGCCTGGATCTGGCCACGGCGGGAGTTGATGTCGCCGACGACCTCACCCATGTAGTCCTCGGGCGTGACGACCTCAACGGCCATCATCGGCTCAAGGATGACGGGAGAAGCCTTGCGCGCGGCCTCCTTGAAGGCCTGCGAACCGGCGATCTTGAACGCGAGTTCGGAGGAGTCGACCTCGTGGTACGCACCGTCGAGAAGGATGACGCGGACGCCAGTCATCTCGTAGCCGGCCAGGATGCCGAACTGCATGGCCTCCTGCGCGCCGGCGTCGACCGAAGGGATGTACTCCTTCGGGATGCGGCCACCGGTGACCTTGTTCACGAACTCGTACGAGGCGTCGCCGCCCTCGATGGGCTCGATCGCGATCTGCACCTTGGCGAACTGACCGGTACCACCGGTCTGCTTCTTGTGGGTGAAGTCCACGCGCTCGACGGCCTTGCGGATCGTCTCGCGGTACGCGACCTGCGGCTTGCCGACGTTGGCCTCGACCTTGAACTCGCGACGCATGCGGTCGACGAGGATGTCGAGGTGAAGCTCGCCCATACCACCGATGATGGTCTGGCCGGTCTCCTCGTCCGAGTGGACCTGGAAGGAGGGGTCCTCCTCCGCGAGACGCTGGATGGCGACACCCAGCTTCTCCTGGTCACCCTTGGACTTGGGCTCGATCGCGACCTGGATGACCGGCGCCGGGAAGTCCATGGACTCCAGGATCACCGGGTTCTTGTCGTCGCACAGCGTCTCACCGGTGGTGGTCTGCTTCAGGCCCATGACGGCGACGATGTCGCCGGCGCCCACCGAGTCGATCTCCTCACGCTTGTTCGCGTGCATGCGGTAGATCTTGCCGATGCGCTCCTTCTTGCCCTTGACGGAGTTCAGCACCGCGGTGCCGGCCTCCAGGCGACCGGAGTAGATCCGGACGAAGGTGAGCTTGCCGAGGTGCGGGTCGCTCGCGATCTTGAACGCGAGGGCCGACAGCGGCTCCTCCTCGGACGGCTTGCGCTTGACGACGACCTCGGGGTCCTTGACGTCGTGGCCCTCGATGGCCTCGACGTCCAGGGGGGAGGGAAGGTAGCGCACGACCGCGTCGAGCAGGGGCTGAACGCCCTTGTTCTTGAACGCGGTGCCACAGAAGACGGGCGTGACCGTCGGGGTGCCGCCACCCTTGCCGGAGGCAATGGTGATGCGACGGATCGCGGCGTACAGCTGCTCCTCGGTGGGCTCAGTGCCCTCGAGGAAGAGCTCCATCATCGCGTCGTCGTTCTCGGCGACGGTCTCGACCAGCTTGCCGCGCCACTCTTCAGCGGCCTCGGCGTGGGAGGCCGGGATGTCGACGACGTCGTACATCTCGCCCTTGGTCGCCTCGGCGGACCAGACCAGGGCCTTCATGCGGACGAGGTCCACGACACCCTGGAAGTCCATCTCGGAACCGATGGGGAGCTGCATGACGATCGGGACGGCGCCGAGGCGGTCCACGATCATGTCGACGCAGCGGTGGAACTCGGCACCCGTGCGGTCGAGCTTGTTGACGAAGCAGATACGCGGAACGCCGTAACGGTCCGCCTGACGCCAGACAGTCTCGGACTGGGGCTCGACACCGGCGACGCCGTCGAACACCGTCACCGCACCGTCGAGCACGCGGAGCGAACGCTCCACCTCGACGGTGAAGTCGACGTGGCCCGGGGTGTCGATGATGTTGATGGTGTGGTCGACGTCCTCGAGCGGCCAGTGGCAGGTCGTCGCGGCGGACGTGATCGTGATGCCGCGCTCCTGCTCCTGCTCCATCCAGTCCATCGTGGCAGCGCCGTCGTGGACTTCACCGATCTTGTACGAGACGCCGGTGTAGAACAGGATCCGCTCGGTGGTGGTCGTCTTGCCCGCGTCGATGTGAGCCATGATGCCGATGTTGCGCACCTTGGCAAGGTCAAGCGAAGTGGTAGCCATATCGGCTCAGTCTTCTCTCGGTCTCGATGTGGGTTGCGACTACCAGCGGTAGTGCGCGAAGGCCTTGTTGGACTCGGCCATCTTGTGCGTGTCCTCGCGCTTCTTGACCGAAGCACCGAGGCCGTTGGAGGCGTCGAGGAGCTCGTTCATGAGGCGCTCGGTCATGGTCTTCTCGCGACGGGCGCGGGAGTAGCCCACGAGCCAGCGGAGCGCGAGGGTGGAGGCGCGACCGGGCTTGACCTCGATCGGCACCTGGTAGGTGGCGCCACCGACACGGCGGGACTTGACCTCAAGAGCCGGCTTGACGTTCTCCAGGGCGCGCTTCAGCGTGATGACCGGGTCGTTGCCGGTCTTCTCGCGAAGGCCTTCCATGGCGCCGTAGACGATGCGCTCGGCGGTGGAGCGCTTGCCGTCCAGCAGGATCTTGTTGATCAGCGAGGTGACAAGAGGAGAGCTGTAGACCGGGTCGATGATGACCGGGCGCTTCGGGGCGGGGCCCTTACGAGGCATTCTTACTTCTCCTTCTTGGCGCCGTAGCGGCTGCGAGCCTGCTTACGGTTCTTGACGCCCTGCGTGTCGAGGGAACCGCGGATGATCTTGTAGCGAACACCCGGCAGGTCCTTCACACGGCCACCACGCACGAGCACGATGGAGTGCTCCTGCAGGTTGTGGCCCTCACCCGGGATGTAGGCCGTGACCTCGATACCCGAGGTCAGACGCACACGCGCGACCTTACGGAGGGCCGAGTTCGGCTTCTTCGGGGTGGTGGTGAACACACGCGTGCAGACGCCGCGACGCTGAGGGGAACCCTCGAGTGCGGGCGTCTTGTTCTTCTCGACCTTGTCCTGCCGGCCCTTCCGGACCAGCTGCTGGATCGTAGGCACTACTTCTCCGGTTTCTGTGTGCCGTCGTCAAACTAACCTGGAACACGCCACCGACCCACGCGGTCGGGTGTGTCGAATACTGCGGACCTCCGCCGAAGGCGGAAAGGGGCGCAGATTGCGGTGGCCGTAGTTGAACTCGCCATGCGGTTGAGGACACGCACACGAGCCCAGGCACACCCCAGGCACAAGGTCTGAGCGTACCTATCGCATGGACTCCGGTCAAAACAAATGCCCACGCGCACGGGGGCCGACCGGCCCGGGAGAACGAATCCGGGGACGTCCGGGGCGCCGTCCGCCGCAGCGAGCCCGCGAGCGGAGGTGACGGGGCCACCGAGCGGCGGCTCGGGGGCCGCCGGGGAGGGCGGGGCCCGACCGGCGCCAGGGAGGGCCCGCGGACCCCCTCCAGGGGCCGAGACGCAGGCACGACCTCTCCTCCGGGGGCCGGGGGGCGCGCCCGAGGTCACACCCCCGGCCGAGCTCTATCCAGGGGGCCGGGGCGGGGGCGCGCCACCGGCCACACCCCCGGCCGAGCCTTCCCCAGGGGGCCGGGGCGGGGGCGCGCCACCGGCCGCACCCGCAGCCGAGCCGGCGCCCTGGTCAGTCGCGGGTGGCGCGGCGGGGCTCGCCGGGGGCGCGTGGCTCGCCCTCCTCGTCGCCGGGCTCCAGGAACTGGTTGACGACCTTGACGAAGACACCCATCCGCTCGTCCGGCACGCCGAGCCAGCGGGCGAAGTCCTCCATGGTGGGCTGCCAGTCGCCGGGCGGCAGCAGGTCCGCGGCAAGGGGCAGCTCGTCGGGGGTGACCCGGCCGGATCGGATCAGCATGTCGCGTACGGAGACCCCGAGAAGGGGGGCGATCCTGCGCATGGTCTCCAGGTCGGGCATGCTCTGCCGCTGCAGCAGCCGGGTCACGGCGGCGCGGTGCACGCCGGCCTCGTCCGCGATCCGGGACTTTCCTCCGCCGCGCGGGCTGTCGATGTCGTAGCCGCGCGCTCTCATCAGGCCTTCCACCCAGCCTGCGAACTCGTCGAGCCCTTGAGTGCTCATGTAACGCTCCCTCTAACTCCCCCACCTCCGGGCGCCTCACTCTAGCGTGCTTGCGCGCAAAGAATTACGTGCTTTTGGGCACGCAATCGTGTCGAATCGGTGAAGGTGACTCCACAAACTTGTTGCGCGCCCGCACGCAACATGTCACTCTCTCATTCGCCGTCGCACTCGTCGGCCTCATGAGTCCCAGGAGTCGCACCGGCCCCAGGGCTCGGTGGCCCGGACCGTGGAGAAGAACCTTGCTCCTGACCGAACCCTCTTCCTCCTGGCAGGCCGCCGCCGCGTGCGTCGGCCTCTCCCCGTCCGTCGTCTTCGCCCGCCGCCCCCAGCAGGCCGCTCCGGCGCTGCGCGCGTGCGTCGCCTGTCCGGTCCGCCGCCAGTGCGAGGCCGCCGTGGCCCCCGCGGAGAGCTATTTCGACGGCGTGTGCGCGGGCCGCCTCTGGCGCAACGGCCGCCCCGTCGCCGCCCGCCGCACCCGCGGTACCGCCGGGACCACCCGTGGCTGAGCCCGCCGCCGAACGGACACCAGCCGCGCCGACCGCCGAACGGCTCCCGGCCGAGGCAACCGCCGAACGGATCCTCACCGAACCGGCAACCGACCGGATCCTCACCGACATCGCCCTGTGGACCGCCTCCCTCGCCCGCCAGTTCCCCGAGCTCGCCGAGGAGCTCGCGCCCGGCCGCCGCTCGCCGACCGGTGCCGCGCCCGCCGCCCCGCACCCCGGCCGGGACGAGCTGATCCGCGAGGAGCGCCGCGAGGCCCTGCTGCTCCAGCAGCGGCACGGCCTCGTGGTCCCCGGCCACGGCGCCGCGCCGATCCGGCTCCACGTCTCCGACGCGATCCGCGACATCACGGACGGCGTGGTGGAGCTGGAGGAGGCGGTACGCGCCCGGCTCGGCCTCCCCCGCCCCGGCCGCGCCCCGGTCGTGGAGCGGCTGCGGCGCACCATGGCCCTGCTCGACGAGATCGCGGCCCACCCGGACCTCGCCCGGCACGTGCGCGACGAGCTGCGCCGGATGGCACGGCGGTGCGCGCGGACGCTCGGCGACACGGAGACGGTCGTCCGCGTCTCGGGCCGCTGCCCGTGGTGCGACTCGGTGTCGCTGCGGGCGTTCCCCGACCGCCGTGCGGTGCTGTGCGTGAACCCGGCCTGCACGTGCACGGTGGACGACTGCGGCTGCCAGGACGACCCGGCGTACCGGCACCTGTGGCCGGAGACGGAGTGGGCCGAGCTGGCGAACGCGTCGGGCACCCGTGCGGAGGAGATCGAAACAGCGATGAACACGACGGACGCGACGACCGCCACGGACAACGAGGAGCGCACGTGCTGAAGACCCCGGGCCTGTCGGCCATGCCCGCCCTGATCCCCGGCCCCCTGGCCGCCGAGGAGGCGGGCGTCGCCCCGGCGACGATCCGCAAGTGGGTCCAGCTGGGCCACCTGCGGGCGGCCGGCAAGGCGGGCCGGGCTCAACTGTTCCGACTGGAGGACGTGTTCGCCGCGGAACGAACGGCCCGCCGCCGTCCTCGTACCGCTTAGCTCGCACGTACCGCACGACGAAGCGCCCCGCGTCTCCTGAAGAGACGCGGGGCGCTTCGCCGTTCGCCTACAGTCCGGTTCAGCGTCGGACAACTCAGGGGGTCGGGTCATGAGCTGGTACGTGCTGGTGGAGGCGAACGAGTACCACAGCGGCGACAACGTCTGGCGCCTGGTGGACAAGGTCCCCGTCGACGGTGGGCGGGAAGCCGCCATCGCCCGGGCGGAGGAGACCAGCCGCACGTGGGTGAGGGGCACGCCGCCCGAGGGGGAGGGCCGTCTCGTGTTCCGTACGTCTGAAACGAGTTGGCTCGTGGAGAGGTCCTCCTACAAGCAGTACGAGGGGACCTCGGACCCGATCAAGCAGACCCGGCACCTGCGCGTCAGCGTCGCCGAGCTGGTGATGGCACGCGAGCCGGCCCGCCTCGATCCCCCCAAGAAGGGCTGGCTGCGGCGGTAGCCACTCGTTTCCGATCGGGCCCTTCGGGCCTGGCGTTCCGAGTGGGCGCCGAACCGCCAGACGAATTAGTTGCGTGCGCGCACGCTCTCTGTCACAGTTGGTGCAGCGGCGGAGCTGTGCCCGAACAACGGGCGACGGCTTCGCCGTTCGCCGTCCGGGAGCGCTCCGCGCCCCTCCCCCCTTCCCCGCGTCGAGCGCCCCGGACGGCCCCCGCACCACAAGCGACACCCGCACCACAACCGTCCCGCCTCCCCTTCCCCTCTTGAGGAGAACCGTCATGACCACTCCCCCGAGTGCGTTCCCGGACGTCGAGAAGCTGGTCGTCGACGTCCTCAAGGCCGACCCGGCCCTGGCCGGCGCCACGATCGCCGTCCAGGCGCCCGCCGGCTTCGACGGCACGCAGAGCGCCGTCCTGGTGAACCGCCGCGGCGGCGCCTGGATCGGCGACCTGCACGTCGACAAGCCGCTGATCGAGTTCGAGGTGTACGGGCCGACCAAGCAGGCGGCCCACGTGCTCGCCAACGGCGCCCGGCGCGCGCTGCTCGCCACGATGGGCAAGCAGATCGGCGTCAACTTCGTCAGCGACGTCGAGGAGCAGGACGGCCCGCGCTGGCTGCCCGACTACGTCTACCGCGGCGCCAACCGCTACCTCTGCGTGATCCAGCTCTCCCTCAGCGTCTTCTGAGACGACCAGCGAGGCGACTCCCGAGCCGTCTTCATACACGCGATCCGAGGGTCCCCCGAGCCCGTACGGCTCCCTGACGGACGCTCACCCCACAGACCAGGCCTCGCCGTCCGGCGGGGCCTTTGCCGTACCCGGGCCCGACGCCCGGTGCGGCGCCCCACCCCTCCCTCATCCCAAGGAGAAACCCACCATGGCTGGAAACAACTCCGCCGAGATCCGCGTCGCAGGCGTCGGCAAGCTCTACGTGGCCAACGCCGGCACCGACATCCCGGCCTTCGGCGCCGACTCCGCCACCGACTGGGCGTCCTGGACGGACCTCGGCTTCACCACCGGCGACGGCGTCACCTTCTCGAAGAAGGACAAGCTGGAGGCCATCGACTCGTGGCAGTCGGTCTCCCCGGTGCACTACATCTACTCGGCCCGTGACCTCTCGCTGAAGTTCTCCATGCTCCAGTTCAACGAGTCCACGCTGCCGTTCTTCATGGGCGGCGGAAAGGTCGAGGCGGTGGGCGCCCCGGCGACCGACACCTACAAGTACGAGATCGCCGAGCGTCCGTTCGCGGACGTGCGCGCCCTCGGCCTGGAGTTCACCGACGTCAAGGCCGGTGGCACGACCGCGGTCACGTACCGCTTCATCATCCCGCGCGGCCAGGTCACCGCGTCGGACGACATCAAGCTGGCCCGCAAGGCGGCGTCGCAGCTGGGCATCACCTTCACGGCCATGTCGAACGGCAACGGCAAGCCGCTGGCGTCCTTCCTCATGAAGGACAGCCAGTACTCCGCGACCGTCTGACCTTCTCCACCCGGGGCGGGACGGCCGACCGCCGTCCCGCCCCACCCCTTCTCCTCTTCACCCACTCGAACAAGGAGTACGCATCACCATGGCCCGTTTCGACGTCAACGCCGCCCGCGCCCAGCGCCTGGAGGCCCACGGTCGCACCTGGTCCTTCGAGCTGGACGGCGAGTCCTACACGCTCCCCACCGAGTTGTCCCGCGCGACCGCGAAGGCCCTGCGCAGGCTCGACGACAACGACGTGGACGGCCTGCTCGCGCTCCTGATGGGTGAGGAACAGTTCGCCCGCTTCGAGGAGCACGACCTCACCATGCAGGACGTCGCCGCCATCCTGGAGGCCTACGGCAAGGAGACCGGGCTCGGCCTGGGGGAAGACTGAGCCTCGTCGAGTTCGTCGACGAACACGCCGAGGCACTTGAGGCGGACCTGCTCCGCTACTACCGCGTCGATCTTCTCGATTGGCACCGGGGTGAGCTCTCCAGCCGGCGGCTCATGGCCCTGATCAGGCATCTGCCACGGGACGGCGCCGTCCAGCGGGAGCTGCACGGCGAGAGCGCGGAGTGGTCGATCACCGACCACCTGCTCGCGGCGGCGGTCGACCATCTGGCCGTCGCCAACTGGATGTTCCAGGCCGTCAACACGGGTGAGGACGACGAGCAGCCCGAGTACCCCTCGCCCGTCCCGCGTCCGGATGCCGCGGACGAGGACGACGAGGAGCCGGACGAGAACTCTGCGGAGGCGAGGAGCAGCGAAGGCGTTTCCCCTGCGGCCCTCGCCCGGTTCTTCGGCTGATTCCGCATCCGCCTACCTCGCCCACTGATGCCGCATCCCCCATGGCCCCCGGAGCCCGTTCCCGTCAGGGATCTGGCTCCGGGGGCGCTTCCTGTGCTCGCTCCCCGGTCAGTTCCTCTTCCAAGGCCCTGGCACGCTCCGAAAGCCTGCGCGCCTTGCGGGCGCGCTCGTCGGGCTCCGCCGGTGCAGGGGTGGAGCGGTCGCTGCCGGACCCGGCCTGCCCGGGGACCCCGGCGAGCGGTGGCACGATCGGGCGGCCGCCCTTGCCTCGCACGACCTTCCGTACAGGCTGCGTCGGCCTGCGCGTGCGGCTCTCCTGGGCGGTCGGCGGGATGTCGGTTTCGGTAGCGGGTTCTTCGGTGCGCGGACGGGAGGCCTCGTCCTGCTGCGGCCCGCCGGCGTTCGCGTGCTCGGGCTCGTCCTGCGGAAGATCCTGTTCTGGTCCACGGTCGAGGAGTTCGCGCTCCGTACGCATCCGAGCCTCGGTCTGGACAACAACGGCGGGCGGTTCGAGGAGCCGAGCGAAGGGCAGCGGGATGACACGGGCACCGTCGCCGGCGTCAGCGCGCCGCTGGGGACGGCGGATTCCACGCGCGTCACCCTGACCTTGCGCGTAGGCGTCTCCCACGCGCTTCTCGTACTCGCGCCGTATACGCGGGAGTTCCTCCGACATGGCCTCGGCCCACCCTGCCGTGAACGCGGCCGCCTCTCGCCTGTCGATCACGGCCCGCGGCATGACGACGAGGTCTTCCGGTGCGTACCCGTGGACGTGGACCAGTTCGGAGAGCCGTGCGAAGAGGTGAGGCAGATCCGCGTGGGACTCGAGCCAGTCAGTGACTCGCTCCCGCCGGTTAGCGCCCGGCTCCGTGTCCATGCGTCCGCACTGCCTTCCAACCCCCCGGGGTCCCCACGCGCCCCTCGCGCCCCTTCGCCCCCCGCGACTGTGTCGGGCCCGGGGAACGCGCCTTCAAGAGTACCCCTGTCGAACACAGGCTCCCGATCGAGGACCAATCCCTGCGGGGGCACCGTCAGAAGACACGCCGTCAGACGTTTCAGGCTCGACAAGCTCGAACCTCTGTTCGACAATGCTTCGTACGTACGTTCGATAGCCGAAAGGCAGGGCACCATGACGTCTCAGACCGGGGGAAACCGCACCGGGGCCACGCTCCACGATCGCCTCAACGCGTTGCTCCAGGGCCCCGGTCCCCTCGACAAGCGCGCACTGCTCGCCACCCTCGACGCAGAGGTCGCGGCTCGCGAGATCCGCGCGTACAAGGCGGGGTGGAACGACGCCCTCGCCGAACGACGCCGCTGACACCCCGTACCGCACGTCACGCCTCGCCGCGCGGGAGAACCCCCACGGCCACGCACACAAGCCGTCTGCACCTCCCCAGGGCAGGCGGCTTCGGCGTCTCCGGGTGCGCTGCGGCACGACATCTCCGAATCGAGGACAGCAATGGCAACTCCCCCGCCGCCCCCGCCGAACCCCAAAACGCCGCCATCCGGATCGCTTTGGTACGCCCCCTGGATCAACGAGGCCGACTACCAGGCCACCAAGGAAATGGCCTTCGGCTGGACAAGTACGGTCACCGCCGTAAAGGGCGACATCACCCTGATGAAGGTCGAGATGGCCGGCCTCTTCGCCCTCTCCCTCGGCCTCGCCAAGATCGACTACACCTGGCTCAAGCTCGACGACAAGGGCCTCACGATCAACGGCCGTCAGAGGTTGGGTTGGCCGTGGGCGGACAAGGCCAAGCACTTCCAGCTGCGCGTCGAGAACCACCAGAGGGCGCTGTTCGACGAGCAGAAAGGCCTGAAGAAGAAGCTGGAGAGGCTGACCACGCGCCAAGGCGAACTGGACCAGGCTCAGAGGCGACTGCGTGGAGCCGAGGCGCAGGAACGCGACGCCCAGCGCCGGCTGGACGAAGGACGCGGCACTCAGCGGCAGCTCGACCGGGCGAGAGCGCTGTCGGCCATGGCCAGGGACGAGGTCGACCGGCTGCAGAAGAGGGTCGACCGCGCAAAGGGATCCGCCGAGAAACTCGCCAAGAGCGTCTCCAAAACCTTCACGAAGCTCGACAACCTCCTGGGCAAGGAGAAAGACGCGAAAGAGCAGTGGAAGACGAACGCAGCCACGGCGACCTCCGATCTCAACGCGCTGCGGACCGCTCTCGGGCAGACCACGCTCGCCCTGACCGATCGCGCCGGCTGACGAACACCGTCACCACGATCGGCCCAGCCCCCTCCCGTGAAATCAGGTGACCATGTCTCTCACCAAGGCACTCTCCACGACCTCCTCGGCGCTCAGGAACTTCAAGTCCAACGCCCAGCAGGGAGCGCAGGCCGCTTCCCGCATCGGCAGCGGCGCGAACTCCGCCTCGAACGGGGTCAAGCAACTCAAGTCCTCCGCCCAGTCCACCACCTCTCAGCTCAAGAACCTGAAGACCGCCACCGACCAGGCCGAGCGCTCCATGACGAAGGCCGGCCAGACCGGTCAGTCCGCCGGAACCAAGCTCGGCAAGTACGAGTCCGGCGCCGGCAAGGCCGCCAAGGGTCAGGACAAGCTCAACAAGTCCATGAAGGGCAACTTCCTCGCCCGCCTGATCGAGCTGTTCATGCCGCTCATCGAGAAGGTCGTCGAGATGGCGACGCGCTCGAAGACGATGCAGACGATCATGAAGAAGGCCTTCGCCGCCATCAAGACCGTGATCAGCTCGGTCATGAAGGCCATCGGTCCGATCATGAAGAAGGCCGGCCAGCTGATCAAGACGGTCTGGAACGGCATCAAGTCGGCCATCTCCACGGTCGTCAAGGCCGTCGCCACCGTCATCAAGACCTACGTGAAGATCTGGAAGACGGTCATCACCACGGTGATGAAGGCGATCAAGACCGTCATCAGCACCGTCTGGAACGGCATCAAGGCCGTCATCACCCCGGTGGTCAATTGGATCAAGACCGCGATCCCGAACGCCTTCAAGGCGGTCAAGGACAAGATGTCGTCCATCTGGAACGGCCTCAAGGACATCGCGTCCCGGGCGTTCAACGGCATCAAGAGCGGTGTGTCCGGCCCCATCAACTCCGTCATCGGGCTGATCAACCGGATGATCGGCAGCCTCAACCGGGTCAAGGTCAGCGTCCCCGGCTGGGTCCCGCTCGTCGGCGGCAAGACCTTCGGCGTCAACATCCCGACCATCCCGATGCTCGCCACCGGTGGTGTCGTCATGCCCCGCAACGGCGGTGTCCCGGCGATCCTCGCCGAGGCCGGCGAGGCCGAGGCCGTCCTCCCGCTCTCCAAGCTGGACCGGCTGCTCGCCCTGACGGCCCGCCGCGCCCAGATGACGGCCCGTACCGGGCTGGCCGGCGCCGCGGGTGCCGGGCTGCACATCGAGCACTACCACGCGGCCCGGGGCAGCGACCCGCACTCGACGGCGGCGGCCCTGATGTACCTGGTGAAGGCGCGCGGATGAGTGCAATCGCCCTGACTCCGGTGTACAGCGGACGCCTGCTCACGGGGGCGCCCACCGCCTTCCGCAACCTGAGCAGCGCCGTCCGGCCGGCCGACGCGGCACTCCGGGAACTGACCCGCGCTCTGCGCGACGCCGCAGGCAAGGTCGGCCGCCTTGCCGGCGAGGCCCGCGGCGCGGCCACCACCGTCGGTCGGTTCCGTAGCGACGCCACCTCCGCCGGCGGTGCCGTCACCAAGCTGAGCCGCTCGTCGGCCCACCGCGGCGTCAAGTCGTTCGGCGACAGAGCCGGAAAGGCGAGGACATCGCTCGGCAGGCTCGGCCAGGGCCTCGGCGGCATCGTCGCCATCCTCCTGCCGCTCCTTCCGATCACCGACGTCATCACCAAGCTGATGGAGACCTTCGGCACCCTCACGACCGTCGCCTCCGTCGCCATGGTGGCCATCAACGTCGCCATGCGCGCCAACCCGATCGGCTTCCTCGTCGGCATCCTCGTGCCTGTCGCCGCTCTGCTCATCGAGTACGCGATGAACAGCGAGACCGGGCAGCGGATCATGAACCAGGTCTTCCAACAGGTCCTGAAGGGCTTTCAGTCGGTCTGGAGTTTCCTCCAGCCGATCATGAAGGTGCTCGGCCAGGCCGTCGGTACGTACTTCAAGGCGTATCTGACCCTGTTCACCACCGCCCTGAAGATCGTCGGCTCCGGTATCAGCGGGCTCTCCAAGGTCCGCGCCTCCGTCACCTCGGCCTCCAACGCCCTGCGCGGGATCGCCTCCCGCACCATCGGCGGGATCAAGAACGCCGTCAAGCCGATCCTGACCTTCGTCACCGACAAGATCCCCGG
Organism: Streptomyces sp. NPDC047981; assembly: GCF_040653315.1. Lineage (NCBI taxonomy): Bacteria > Bacillati > Actinomycetota > Actinomycetes > Kitasatosporales > Streptomycetaceae > Streptomyces > Streptomyces sp. NPDC047981. Next base: position 65,443 of record NZ_JBEZNQ010000027.1, read on the forward strand.
CTTCTTCCGCACCGCCAAGGACACCGTCAGCGGAGCCATGCGCGGCATCGGCGACCTGATCAAGGGCGCGCTCAGCAGCGTCATCGGCGTCGTCAAGGGACCGATCAACGGTCTCATCGCCTTCGCCAACTGGATCATCGACGGCCTCAACAAGCTGAGCTTCAACTTCCTCGGCAAGAAGTTCGGCGTCGACCTCGACAAGATCCCGATGCTCGCCGACGGCGGTGTCGTCTTTCCCGGCGCCACCGACGCGCCCCGCATCGACTCGCTCACCGTGCTGGAGAACCGCCGCGTCCCGGCCCTCACCGAAGCGCCCCCGCGGCCGCACCGCGTCCGGGACTTCCACGAGAAGCCCGGCGCCGGCCCCCGGTCGACCGCAGAGGACCTGCTCTTCCTCGCGACCTCGCACCGATGACCGCGCACCGCCGATCGCGCACCCGCGCACCCGCGCACCCGCGCACCGATGACCGCCCACCACTGACGCCCCATCAGAAGTGAGGTGACGGCCCCATGGCCGAGACCACGACCGCATACGCCACCGGAACCGAATTCACCGCCGACCTCGCGCCCGGCTCGCTGATCACCCAGGACGGGCAGATCCAGTGGGCCGGGCTTCTCATCGGCCCCGGCACCCCCTTCGCCGTCGACCGCTCCGGTCTCACCGGCTGGGAGGACCTGCCCGAGTACGACTCGTCCGACGCCGAGCGGCCCACCTCGCACGGCGCATGGCCCGGCTCCCGTTACGCCAAGCCGCGCAAGGTCGGCGGAACGGTCGTGCTCGTACCGGAGTACAGCGCCGCCACCGCAGCCGTCCGAGCCCTGCGGCAGGCCCTCGCCCTCCTCGACGAGGAACGCTGGCTCACCGTCCGGCTGCACGGCGAACTGCTCACCGTGCGCGCCCGGATCGCGCAGCGGGTCATCCCCGCCGACCAGGGCTTCGCCACCCAGGGCAGCTCCAAGATGTCCGTCCAGTGGCTGGCCACCGACCCACGCCGCTACGCCGTCAACGAGCAGACCGTCACCACCGTCGCCCCGCAGCCGGAGTCCGGCCTGACCTGGCCGCTGACCTGGCCCCTCGACTGGGGCCAGGCCACGTCCACCGGCGACGTCGTCGCCGAGAACACCGGCTCGGCCGCCACCCACCCGGTGATCGCCTTCCACGGTCCCTGCTCCATGCCGACCGTCACCGAGCGGACCAGCCGGCGCCGGTTGCGGTACGCCATCGACCTGGCCGCCGGCGACGTGCTGGTCGTCGACACCGCCGAGGGCACGGTCACGCTCAACAACACCGCCTCCCGCCGCCACACCGCGATGGCCGACTCCAGCCCCGAGGAGCTCTTCCTCCTGGAGCCGGGCCGCACCGAGCTGGCGTTCCGACCGGACGGAGCCGGTCAGGAGTCCCTGATGACGGTCCGCTGGCGCAGCGCCGAATGGTGAGCCGACCGGTCACCGTCCCTCCGCCCACCCCCGAACAGAGAGGCGCACCATGACCGTCACCGCCGCCTGGCTCACCGCCACCGGCCAGACCCGCGAGGACACCCGCCTCGCCCTCGCGGCCCTGCTGACACCCAGCGGCCAGAGCCCCGAGGAGACCCCGCTGCGCTCCCGCCCCGGCGTCCTGCCGGGCGGCTTCGTCCTGACCGGAACCGCGCCGATGGAGTGCGTGATCGGCACGGGCCGCGCGATCGTGCAGGGCAAGGTCACCGACCAGGGCGCCTACCTGGTCGCGGCCGTCTCGCCACAGACCCTCACCCTCGAGGACGGCGATCCGCAGTACGACCGGATCGACCTGATCGAGCTGGCCGTCGTCGACGACACGTACGACAAGACCGGCACCACGGAAGCGGTCGTACGCCTGGTCAAGGGCGAGGCACGGGCCGTTCCGGTCGCCCCGGCCCCCGGCGTCGGCTCCACCCTCCCGCTCTACACGGTCACCGTCCGGGCCGGGACCTCGGCCGGTACCGGCGGCGTCGCGTGGACCACCGGCGGGGTCACCACCCAGCACTGGCCCGTGGTCGCGCTCGGCGGCATCACGCCCACCAGCGGCTTCAAGGGCGCCTACATCGGCCAGTACCGCGACGCCGGCTCCACTCTCCAGCGCTGGGACGGCACGACCTGGGTCTCCTACCCCCGGGCCCTCGGCGGCATCGCCCCGAGCGGCACGGCGGCGGCCGGCACGTACGCGGGGCAGTACCGCGACGACTCCGGGGTCCTGCAGCGCTGGGACGGCCAGGCCTGGCAGTACGCGCAGGGCCGGGCGAGCATCCTGTTCTGCGCCTCGCAGACGCTGTCGGGCCAGGTGCAGAGCATCGCGTCGAACACGTGGACGGCGCTCAACCTGCCGACGGTCGACGTCGACGAAGCCACCGGCTGGAACGGATCCCACACCTACACGGTGCCGCGCACCGGCTGGTGGCGCGTCTCGGGGCACGCCGTCTTCGCCAACGACGCCCAGACCGGCATGCGCGGCGCCCGTCTCGTGGTCAACGGCTCCGGCGTGCAGCGCGCCACCTGGCTCACCCCCGCGGGCAACGGCGCGATCGCCGTGGGCGGCAGCGCCCTGCTCAAGCTCAACGCCGGCAACACGCTGCAACTGGCCGCGTACCAGAGCCACACCGCTGCGGTGAAGACGCTCGGCGGTTCCGGCTACGCCTGCACCCTCACCGCCGAGTGGGTCAAGTCCTGACGTCCGCCGCCCACCCCGCACCTTCCTGATTGGAGAACCCCATGAACCTGCGCAGCAGCTGGGTCAACGAGATCGGCCAGACCCGTGAGGACACCCGCCTCACCCAGATCGGCGCGACCACGGCGGTCAACCCCGTCCAGGTCCGCTCCGGCATCCTGCCGGGCTCCTACAACGGTCAGCACCGGCTCTCCGGCTTCTGGATGACCGGCGCCTCCGCCATGACGGCGACCGTCTCCGAGGGCCGTGCCGTCATCCAGGGCGACATCTCCCAGGGTGTCTACCCGGTCACCCTGCCGGCCTCCGAGCCGCTGACCTTCGCGGCCGGCAACGAGTTCAACCGCATCGACCTCGTCGTCCTCAAGGTCTACGACCCGCTGTACGACGGCCCGGGGCGCAACGAGGCCCTGGTGGAGATCATCGTGGGCAAGGCCGAACCGACGCCGAAGGCCCCGGCCGCCCCGCCGCGCAGCCTCCCGCTGTACGAGGTGACCGTGCCCGCCGGCGCCAGCGCGGGCAACGGCGGCATCAACTGGAACACCGCTCTGAAGGACCTGCGCGTCCCGGTCGTCTCCCTCGGCGGCATCCTCCCCGTCGAGGGCCCGGTCGTTCCGGGCGCCTACCCGGGACAGTTCCAGGACTCCGGCGGCGCGCTCCAGCGCTGGGACGGCGGCGCGTGGGTGTCGTACCCGTCCTCGCTCGGCGGCATCATCCCGAACAGCGCGGGGAACATGACGGCCAGCTACACGGGCCAGTACCGGGACTCGGCGGGCGGCGTACTCCAGCGCTGGAACGGTTCGGTGTGGAGGCCGGCCGTCCCGGGGCCGTACTTCACGGGGACCAACGACGCGGGATGGACGACGTCGACCACGTACACCCCGACGCTCTCGGAGACCACCGACACCCCCCTCCAGGTCAACTTCGTCGCGCCGGCGTCGGGTGCCGTCGTGGTCAACTACGGCGCTCGCATCAGCTCGGCAGCGACCACGCCGGCATGGATGGCTCTCCGGATCACGCAGGGAACCACGGCCTGGTACACGGAGAACGACGAGATCGCCGTCGTCCACACCAGCGCCACCGCCTCGTCGGTCGCGTCCGTGACGCGCTTCTACGGCATGACGCCCGGGCTCACCTACACGATGACCGGCATGTTCAAGGTCGGGACGAACACGACATCGGTCAAGGGCAACTTCGACAACCTCTTCATCATGGTCACCCCCCAGAACTGACCCGGCCTCAGACCGTCCGACAGGAGTACCCCCATGCCCGTACGCTCCGGCTGGCTCCTGCCCACAGGGCAGACCCGCCAGAACACCCGTATCACCTCGCTGGGCGCCACGACACCCGCCAACCCGCTCGCCTCCCGCTCCGGCGTCCTGCCCGGCACGTACGACGGCAAGTTCCGGGTCGGCGGACTGTGGCTGAGCGGCAACGGCCCGATGACGGCCACCGTCTACCACGGCAGGGCCGTCATCCAGGGCGCCACCACCGACGGCGCCTACCCCGTCGCCCTGGACGAGGACATCACCCTCACCTTCGGCGACGGCGACCCCCTCAACCCCCGTATCGACCTCGTCGTCCTCCGCGTCCAGGACCACGACGCCGACGCGGGCGGCAAGTACGAGGCGACCGTCGAGATCGTCCGGGGCGAGGCCGCCGCCACACCGGTGGCGCCCACCCCGCCCCCGCTCTCGCTCACGCTGTTCTCCATCCGGGTCAAGGCCGGAGCCTCGGCCGGCACCGGCGGCGTCGGCTGGGCCGACAGCGGCGTCGTCACCGACCTGCGCACCACGGTCGTGAGCGCCGGCGGCATCCTGCCCGTGTACAACAACGCCGGCACGGCCGGCGCGTACCCGGGCCAGTACCAGGACAACGACAACTCCCACTACCTCCAGCGCTGGGACGGCAACGCCTGGGTCGCCTACCCGAAGGAGATCGGCGGCATCGCCACCAACGGGACGCTGTCGACGGGCAGTTACCCCGGGCAGTTCCGCGAGAACAACGGCGTGCTGCAGCGGTGGAGCGGTACGGCATGGGTCAACTACCACGCGCCGTACGACATCGAGCCCGTCTTCACCGGCGCGACGGCGCTGACCGGCTGGAGTCTCGGCTCGTTCTCCGGCCGCCGCACCCGCGCAGGTGTCGTCATGGTGCGGGTCTCGGTCACCCGTACCGGCGCGAACATCACCGCACCCGCCAACGGCAGCATCGCGGAGCAGCCGCTGTGCACCCTGCCGGCCGGCTGGTCCCCCGCCATGACCTTCGACACGACGGCCACGGACACCCAGGGGTGCGGTGTCGGCACGATCTACGCCACCACCGCCCAGGTCACGCTCCGTTCCTGGACACCCACCGCGGTCATCCCCACCGGCCGGACCGTGTACGTCTCCGCCACCTACGTCCTGTAAGGAGGCCCGCGATGGCACTCGACACGCCCTACCGGGCGATCTTCTGCGACCTGTTCACCGACCAGACCATCGACATCCTGCCGCTGCGGGACGTCCAGTTCGAGGACTACATCGGCCGGGCCGGCTCCCTGTCCGGCACCATCCCCGTACCCAACGAAGAGATGGCCGACCGGGTTCGCAAGGTTCTGGCCGGACGTACCACCGTCTACCTGGAACGCGGTGGGGACCTGTGGTGGGGCGGCATCGTCTGGACCACCACGCTGCAGTCCAGCGGGCGCGGTGTGCTGACCCTGGGCATCCAGGCGGCCACCTTCGACTCGTACGCCACCCGCCGCCGCATCCGCACCGACATCACCTACACCACGCCGACCGACCAGCTGGTCATCGCCCGCCGACTGTGGACGGAGGTCCAGGCAGGACTTGGCCGGAGCGGTATCGCCGTCGGCACGGAGACCTCGCCGGTCAAGCGGACGGCGGCCTGGCGGCTCGGCGACGAGACCGTCTACCAGGAGGCGCTCGACCAGCTCGCCGCCCAGGAGAACGGTTTCGAGCAGCAGATCCTCGTCTACCGCGACCCGGTCACCGGCGAGCGCATCCGCCAACTCCGGCTCGGCCACCCGAAGATCCGTACCGGCGCGACCGACATGCTCTTCGACCGGCCCGGCGCCATCCTGTCGTACTCCTTCCCGGACGACGCGACCCGCGGCGGCACCACCGCCCTCGCCCGAGGTGCGTCGGCGAACACCAACGCCGCCGCCGAGTCCCGGCCGACCGTGTCGGCGGAGAAGGTCGACACGACACTCCTGAACGCCGGTTGGCCGCGGGTCGACCTGTCCTCGGACCACAACGAGGTCAGCGACGTCCCGACGCTGAACTCGCTGGCCGCCGCCAGCCTGGCCCAGGCCGCCGGATCCGTGCTCATCCCCCAGATCAGCATCAGGCTCGGCGGGATCGTCCCGCCGGCGCTCCTCGGCCGGACCGCCCGGATCCGGATCACCGACGAGTGGCACCCCGGAGGCCTCGACCGTCGCTACCGCGTCATCGGCGTCAAGGTCAGTCCCCCGGAGCGCGGCCGCCCCGACACCGCCGAGCTCTACATCGAGGAGGCATGATGACTCAGCTCCCCGAGGACATCATCGACCGGCTGATCCAGATGGAGCGCCGGATCCAGGCCCTGTCCACCGCCGTGAACACGCGCCCCGCCCTCAACGACGTCGTCAACGGCTCACTCACGGTGAAGCGGCAGACGGACCCGCAGGACCCGAGCACGGCCACCACCCTCGTCCAGATCAGCGGCAGCGGTCCGGGCGCGACCAAGCCGGTGCTGCGGGTCAACGACTCCTTCGGCCACGAGGTCCTCTCGGACGACATCCTCACCGGCGGCCTCGCCCGACCGTGGCTGCCGATGCTCCCGCCGCAGAGCATGGCCAGCGCGCACTGGCCGGCCACCAACGCCACCGTCTGGACCACCATCGCCCAGTCCCAGAACCCGATCTGGCAGCCCAAGATGCGGCTGCGGATGTACACCCGGATCTCCGGCACCGCCGTCGGCCAGATCCGGGTGATGGTGGACGGCGTCCAGTTCGGCCCGACCGTCGCCGCAGGCAGCACCTTCGACCACACCGGCCCGGTCGTCGCCGACATGCAGGGCGGCTTCGGGGCGACCATCACCTTCGAGATCCACGGCATCGTCACGAGCGGCTCCGGCAACGTGTACGCCCAGCCGGTCCTCCTGCACGGCCGCCAGACCTGACCCGCCCCGCCCACTGGAAAGGAGCCACCCATGATCCCCGACCCCGACCAGCCCTGGGGCCTGGCCATCGACTACGCCGGCCGCGGCACCGTCACCGAGAGCGGCCACACCATCAGCGTCCGCCTGTACGACAACACCCTCGGCGGCCCGCTCGAACCCGACCAGCTGACCGGCGCGTACCCGGCGGTCTACGTCACCGCCCAGGTCACCGCCGTCGGAGAAGCGGGCACCGCCCTGCGCGGCTACGCCACGGTCGTCGTCAACCCGCTGGACGCGGACCCGGTCCTCCCCGACCCCACCGCCGTCCAGCAGGCCGTCGCGGCCGCGCTCACCGACTTCGAGCACCGCCGCGCCGCCTACGCCGCGCTCTGCGCGACCTGGGCCCCGCCCGCCGAACCGGCCCCGGAGCCCGAGCCGGCCCCCCAGCCCGCTCCGTAGCCGAGGGGCCACCCGGCCCCACACCACATCCGTACGCCCGCCACCGCGCGGGCTTTTTTCATGCCCGCACCCCCGCCATAGCCCCCAAGCCCGGAGGTCACCCATGGCCACTCCCCTCACCGCGGACCGGCTCGTCGCCGCGCTCCGTGCCGAAGGCGTCAAGGTCGTCGAGCACGACGGCTGGCGCACCCATCACCGCAACCACACCGGCGCCTGGGGCCCCGTCGTCGGCGTGATGATCCACCACACCGTCTCCAGCGGCACCGCCTCCTCCGTCGAGCTCTGCTACAACGGCTACTCCGGGCTCCCGGGCCCGCTCTGCCACGGCGTGATCGCCAAGGACGGCACGGTCCACCTGGTCGCGGGCGGCCGCGCCAATCACGCCGGCGGCGGAGACCCCTCGGTCCTCCAGGCCGTGATCACCGAGGCGTACGGGGTCCGGCCGCCCGCCCCGCGCATGCACCAGGGCAGCGCCGGGGCCGTCGACGGCAACTCCCGCTTCTACGGCTTCGAGTGCATCAACCTCGGCAACGGCACCGACCCCTGGCCTGCCGCCCAGCTCGACGCCATCGAACGGACCTCCGCCGCCCTCTGCCGCGCCCACGGCTGGGGCGCCAAGTCCGTCATCGGCCACCTGGAGTGGTCGGACTGGAAGAGCGACCCGCGCGGCTTCGCGATGCCGGGCATGCGCGAGCGCGTCCAGAAGCGGCTCGGCCAGGCACCGTCGAAGCAGCCCCCGACCACCCCGCAGAAGCCCGCCCCGCCGCGCTACCAGGCGTTCCCCGGCACCGCGTTCTTCAAGACCACCCCGAGTTCCCCGATCATCACGGCGATGGGCCGCCGGCTGATGGCCGAGGGCTGCGGCCGCTACCAGGTCGGCCCGAGCCCCCGCTGGTCCGAGGCCGACCGCCAGTCGTACGCCGCCTGGCAGCGCAAGCTCGGCTTCCGCGGAGCCGACGCCGACGGCTGGCCCGGAGCCACCTCCTGGAACGCGCTCAAGGTCCCGCACACCACCTGAGGAGTCCCCATGGCCCTGTCCGAGCCCACCAAGCGGACCGCCCGCACCGTCCTGCAGACCGCGGTCGCCCTCGCCGTCGTCCTCCCCGCGATCGTCGACGCCTCCGGCCTCCCCGCGACCCTCCCCTGGGTCGCCGGGGCGCTCGCCGCCGCCGGCGCGCTGACCCGGGTGATGGCCGTACCGGCCGTCCAGAACCTGCTGCCCTCCTGGCTGCGCACCACCCCGGGGGCGGCGGATGACCGAGGCTGACCCGAACGACCCGGTGGCGGTGGCGCTGGAGCTGGAGCGCCTCCGCGGCACGCTGGAGGCCGGCTTCGCCCGCGTCGACGGCTCGCTCGCCCTCCTGGTCCAGCGCAGCGACCAGACCGACAAGCAGCTCGCCGACCACGAGGCCCGCCTCGACGAGCTGGAACGTGCCCGCTGGCCGCTGGCCTCGATCGCCGCCCTCACGGCCACCGCGGGCCTCGGCTTCGCGATGTGGGAGATCGTGAGCCGGTAGCCCTCCTGTTGCACAGACGCCGAAGGGCGGCCACCCCGTACGCAACGGGGTGACCGCCCTTCGGTCGATCAAGCGACTCGCTTACTGGTTGTACGGACCGTAGTCGTAGTCCTCCAGCGGAACGGCCTGGCCGGAGCCGGTGCCGAACGGCGAGTAGTCGATGTCGTCGTAGCCGACGGCCGAGTACATCGCGGCCTTGGCCTCCTCGGTCGGCTCGACCCGGATGTTGCGGTAGCGGGACAGACCCGTACCGGCCGGGATGAGCTTACCGATGATGACGTTCTCCTTGAGGCCGATGAGGCTGTCGGACTTGGCGTTGATCGCCGCATCCGTCAGGACTCGGGTCGTCTCCTGGAAGGAGGCGGCCGACAGCCAGGACTCCGTCGCCAGCGAGGCCTTGGTGATACCCATCAGCTGCGGACGTCCGGAGGCCGGGTGGCCACCCTCCGTCACGACCCGACGGTTCTCGGTCTCGAACTTCGAGCGCTCGACGAGCTCGCCCGGCAGCAGCTCCGCGTCGCCGGACTCGATGATCGTCACGCGGCGCAGCATCTGCCGGATGATGATCTCGATGTGCTTGTCGTGGATCGACACACCCTGCGAGTTGTAGACCTTCTGGACCTCGCCGACCAGGTGGACCTGGACCGCGCGCTGACCGAGGATCCGCAGCACGTCGTGCGGGTTGGTGGCACCCACGGTGAGCTTCTGGCCCACCTCGACGTGGTCGCCCTCGCCCACGAGCAGACGGGCACGCTTCGAGATCGGGAACGCCGTCTCGTCGCTGCCGTCGTCCGGGGTGACGACGATCTTCTTGGTCTTCTCGGTCTCCTCGATACGGACGCGGCCGGCCGCCTCCGAGATCGGGGCGACACCCTTGGGCTGACGAGCCTCGAAGAGCTCGACGACACGGGGCAGACCCTGGGTGATGTCGTCACCGGCCACACCACCGGTGTGGAAGGTACGCATCGTCAGCTGGGTACCGGGCTCACCGATGGACTGGGCGGCGATGATGCCGACCGCCTCACCGATGTCGACCAGCTTGCCGGTGGCCAGCGAACGGCCGTAGCAGAAGGCACAGGTGCCGACGGCGGACTCACAGGTCAGGACCGAGCGGGTCTTGACCTCCTCCACGCCGGCGCCCACGAGGGCGTCGATGAGCACGTCACCCAGGTCGACGTTGGCCGGCGCGATGACCTTGCCGTCCACGACGACGTCCTCGGCGAGCATCCGCGCGTACACGGAGGTCTCGACGTCGTCCGTCTTCCGCAGGATGCCGTCGGCACCCTTCTCGGCGATCCGCAGCTTCAGACCGCGCTCGGTGCCGCAGTCCTCCTCGCGGATGATCACGTCCTGCGAGACGTCCACCAGACGACGGGTCAGGTAACCCGAGTCGGCGGTACGCAGGGCGGTGTCGGCCAGACCCTTACGGGCACCGTGCGTCGAGATGAAGTACTCGAGGACGGAGAGACCCTCACGGAAGGACGCCTTGATGGGACGCGGGATCGTCTCGTTCTTGGCGTTCGACACCAGACCACGCATACCGGCGATCTGCCGCATCTGCATCATGTTTCCTCGGGCACCCGAGTCAACCATCATGAAGATGGGGTTCGTCTTGGGGAAGTTCTCGTTCATGGCCTCGGCAACCTCGTTGGTCGCCTTGGTCCAGATCGCGATGAGTTCCTGAGTGCGCTCTTCCTTGGTGATGAGACCGCGCTCGTACTGCTTCTGGACCTTCTCGTCCTGCGCCTCGTAGCCCTTGACGATCTCCTTCTTCGCCTCGGGAACGACGACGTCGGAGATGGCCACGGTGACGCCGGAACGGGTCGCCCAGTAGAAGCCCGCCGCCTTCAGGTTGTCGAGCGTCGCCGCCACGATGACCTTGGGGTAGCGCTCGGCGAGGTCGTTGACGATCTCGGAGAGCTGCTTCTTGCCGACCGAGTAGTCGACGAAGGGGTAGTCCTCGGGCAGCAGCTCGTTGAAGAGCGCGCGGCCCAGGGACGTCCGCAGACGGAACGAGTCACCCTGCTGCCACTCCGGCTCGCCCTCCTCGGCGACCGGGGGAACCCAGCCGCGCGGCGGAACGGTGCCGATCGGGAAGCGGATGTCGATCTGCGACTGCAGCGCCAGCTCGCCGGCGTCGAACGCCATGATCGCCTCGGCCGTGGAGCCGAACGCGCGGCCCTCGCCCTTGGTGTCACGGAGCTCACCGTCGGTGGTCAGGAAGAACAGACCGAGGACCATGTCCTGGGTCGGCATCGTGACCGGACGGCCGTCGGCCGGCTTGAGGATGTTGTTCGAGGACAGCATCAGGATGCGGGCCTCGGCCTGCGCCTCCGCGGAGAGCGGCAGGTGGACGGCCATCTGGTCACCGTCGAAGTCCGCGTTGAACGCGGTGCAGACGAGCGGGTGGATCTGGATGGCCTTGCCCTCGACCAGCTGCGGCTCGAAGGCCTGGATGCCGAGGCGGTGCAGCGTGGGCGCACGGTTCAGCAGAACCGGGTGCTCGGCGATGACCTCTTCGAGGACGTCGTACACGACCGTGCGGCCGCGCTCGACCATCCGCTTGGCGGACTTGATGTTCTGCGCGTGGTTCAGGTCGACCAGGCGCTTCATCACGAACGGCTTGAAGAGCTCCAGCGCCATGGCCTTCGGCAGACCGCACTGGTGCAGCTTGAGCTGCGGGCCGACGACGATGACGGAACGCGCGGAGTAGTCCACACGCTTACCGAGCAGGTTCTGACGGAATCGACCCTGCTTACCCTTCAGCATGTCGCTGAGGGACTTCAGCGGACGGTTGCCGGGGCCCGTGACCGGGCGACCACGACGGCCGTTGTCGAAGAGGGCGTCGACCGCCTCCTGGAGCATCCGCTTCTCGTTGTTCACGATGATCTCGGGGGCACCGAGGTCGAGCAGACGCTTCAGACGGTTGTTGCGGTTGATCACACGGCGGTACAGGTCGTTCAGGTCGGAGGTCGCGAAGCGGCCACCGTCCAGCTGCACCATCGGACGCAGGTCCGGCGGGATCACCGGCACGCAGTCGAGAACCATGCCCTTGGGGCTGTTCGCGGTCTGCAGGAACGCGGAGACGACCTTGAGGCGCTTGAGCGCACGGGTCTTCTTCTGGCCCTTGCCGGTACGGATGATCTCGCGGAGGCGCTCGGCCTCCTCGTCCAGGTCGAAGGACTCCAGGCGCTTCTGCAGCGCCGCGGCACCCATCGAACCGTCGAAGTACGTGCCGAAGCGGTCACGCAGCTCGCGGTAGAGGAGCTCGTCGCCCTCCAGGTCCTGGACCTTGAGGTTCTTGAAGCGGTTCCAGACCTCGTCGAGACGGTCGATCTCGCGCTGCGCGCGGTCGCGCAGCTGCTTCATCTCACGCTCGGCGCCCTCGCGCACCTTGCGGCGCACGTCGGCCTTGGCGCCCTCGGCCTCCAGCTCGGCCAGGTCGGTCTCGAGCTTCTTGGCGCGGGCCTCGAGGTCGGCGTCGCGGCGGTTCTCGATCTGCTGGCGCTCGACGGAGACGTGCGCCTCCAGCGAGGGCAGGTCACGCGTACGACGCTCGTCGTCGACGAACGTGATCATGTACGCGGCGAAGTAGATGACCTTCTCGAGGTCCTTCGGCGCGAGGTCCAGCAGGTATCCGAGGCGCGACGGAACGCCCTTGAAGTACCAGATGTGGGTGACGGGGGCGGCGAGCTCGATGTGGCCCATCCGCTCACGGCGCACCTTGGCGCGGGTGACCTCGACGCCACACCGCTCACAGATGATGCCCTTGAAGCGGACACGCTTGTACTTGCCGCAGTAGCACTCCCAGTCCCGGGTCGGACCGAAGATCTTCTCGCAGAAGAGTCCGTCCTTTTCGGGCTTGAGCGTGCGGTAGTTGATGGTCTCGGGCTTCTTGACCTCGCCGTGGCTCCACTGACGGATGTCGTCAGCGGTGGCCAGACCGATCCGGAGCTCATCGAAGAAGTTGACGTCGAGCACTATGCGTCAATCCCTCTCAGGGTTGTAAGTCTTGGGGTCTGAAACGGGGGTCCTGGGGCCGGCCGGGGACTCAGTGGGTTTCACCGAGTCCCCGTCCGGACTCCCGTCAGACCTCTTCGACGCTGCTCGGCTCGCGCCGGGACAGGTCGATACCGAGCTCCTCCGCTGCGCGGAAGACGTCCTCGTCGGTGTCGCGCATCTCGATGGACATGCCGTCCGAGGACAGCACCTCCACGTTGAGGCACAGGGACTGCATCTCCTTGATGAGCACCTTGAAGGACTCGGGGATGCCGGGCTCAGGGATGTTCTCGCCCTTGACGATGGCCTCGTAGACCTTCACGCGGCCGGTCACGTCGTCGGACTTGATCGTCAGCAGCTCCTGGAGGGCGTACGCGGCGCCGTATGCCTCCAGCGCCCACACCTCCATCTCACCGAAGCGCTGGCCACCGAACTGGGCCTTACCACCCAGCGGCTGCTGGGTGATCATCGAGTACGGACCGGTCGACCGAGCGTGCAGCTTGTCGTCGACCAGGTGGTGGAGCTTCAGGATGTACATGTACCCGACCGAGATCGGGTCCGGGAACGGCTCGCCGGAGCGGCCGTCGAACAGACGCGCCTTGCCGGAGGGGAGCACCATGCGCTCGCCGTCGCGGTTCGGGATCGTGTGCTGGAGCAGACCCGCGAGCTCGTCCTCACGCGCACCGTCGAAGACGGGGGTGGCGACGTTGGTGCCCGGGGCGACCTGGTCGGCGCCGATGGCCTGCAGGCGCTGCGCCCAGTCGTCCGCGAGACCGGAGACGTCCCAGCCGCGGCTGGCGAGCCAGCCGAGATGGATCTCCAGGACCTGTCCCGGGTTCATTCGGGACGGGACACCCAGCGGGTTCAGGATGATGTCGACCGGGGTGCCGTCCTCGAGGAAGGGCATGTCCTCGATCGGAAGGATCTTGGAGATGACACCCTTGTTGCCGTGACGGCCGGCGAGCTTGTCACCATCGGTGATCTTGCGCTTCTGGGCGACGTAGACGCGGACCAGCTGGTTCACGCCCGGGGGAAGCTCGTCACCCTCCTCGCGGTCGAAGACGCGGACGCCGATGACCTTGCCGGTCTCGCCGTGCGGCACCTTCAGCGAGGTGTCACGGACCTCACGGGCCTTCTCACCGAAGATCGCGCGGAGCAGGCGCTCCTCCGGGGTCAGCTCGGTCTCACCCTTGGGCGTGACCTTGCCGACGAGGATGTCGCCGGCGACGACCTCGGCACCGATCCGGATGATGCCGCGCTCGTCGAGGTCGGCGAGGACCTCCTCGGAGACGTTCGGGATGTCCCGGGTGATCTCCTCCGGGCCGAGCTTGGTGTCACGGGCGTCGACCTCGTGCTCCTCGATGTGGATCGAGGAGAGGACGTCGTCCTGCACGAGGCGCTGCGACAGGATGATCGCGTCCTCGTAGTTGTGACCCTCCCACGGCATGAACGCCACGAGCAGGTTCTTGCCGAGCGCCATCTCACCGTTCTCGGTGGCCGGACCGTCGGCGAGGACCTGGCCCTCGATGACCCGGTCGCCCTCGGAGACGACGACCTTCTGGTTGACCGAGGTGCCCTGGTTCGAGCGGGAGAACTTGGCCATCCGGTACGTGGTGTACGTGCCGTCGTCGTTGGCGACGGTGATGTAGTCGGCCGAGACCTCCTGGACGACACCGTCCTTGTCGGCCTTCGGCACGTCACCGGCGTCGGTGGCGCAGCGGTACTCCATGCCGGTGCCGACGAGCGGGGCCTCGGACTTAATCAGCGGCACCGCCTGACGCATCATGTTCGCGCCCATGAGGGCACGGTTGGCGTCGTCGTGCTCGAGGAAGGGGATCATGGCCGTCGCGACCGACACCATCTGGCGCGGCGAGACGTCCATGTAGTCGACCTCGGTCGGCGGGACGTAGTCGACCTCGCCACCACGGCGGCGGACCAGGACGCGAGGCTCGGTGAAGCGGAGCTCGTCGTTCAGGGTCGCGTTCGCCTGGGCGATGACGAAGCGGTCCTCCTCGTCGGCGGTGATGTAGTCGACCTCGTCGGTGACCTGGCCGTCGACGACCTTGCGGTACGGCGTCTCGATGAAGCCGAACGCGTTGACGCGGCCGTACGAGGCGAGCGAACCGATCAGACCGATGTTCGGGCCTTCGGGGGTCTCGATCGGGCACATGCGTCCGTAGTGGGACGGGTGCACGTCTCGGACCTCGAAGCCGGCCCGCTCACGGGACAGACCACCGGGACCCAGCGCCGAGAGACGACGCTTGTGCGTCAGACCCGACAGCGGGTTGTTCTGGTCCATGAACTGCGACAGCTGGCTGGTGCCGAAGAACTCCTTGATGGAGGCGACGACCGGCCGGATGTTGATCAGGGTCTGCGGCGTGATCGCCTCGACGTCCTGGGTGGTCATGCGCTCGCGCACGACGCGCTCCATACGAGCCAGACCCGTACGGACCTGGTTCTGGATGAGCTCGCCGACGTTGCGCAGACGACGGTTGCCGAAGTGGTCGATGTCGTCGGTCTCGACGACGATCTCCCGGCCGGACTCGCCGATCGTCTCGGTCTCGCCCGCGTGGAGCTTCACCAGGTACTTGATCGTGGCGATGACGTCGTCGGTGGTCAGGACACCGGCGTCCAGCGGCTCGTCGGCGCCGAGCTTCTTGTTCACCTTGTAGCGGCCGACCTTCGCGAGGTCGTAGCGCTTCGGGTTGAAGTAGAGGTTCTCGAGCAGCGTCTGAGCGGCCTCGCGGGTCGGCGGCTCGCCCGGACGGAGCTTGCGGTAGATGTCGAGCAGCGCGTCGTCCTGGCCCTGGGTGTGGTCCTTCTCCAGGGTGGCGCGCATGGACTCGTACTCGCCGAACTCCTGCAGGATCTGCTCGGTGGTCCAGCCGAGAGCCTTGAGGAGGACGGTGACGGACTGCTTGCGCTTGCGGTCGATACGGACACCGACCATGTCGCGCTTGTCGATCTCCATCTCCAGCCAGGCACCCCGGGACGGGATGATCTTGGCGGAGAAGATGTCCTTGTCGGACGTCTTGTCGATGGAGGAGTCGAAGTAGACACCCGGCGAACGGACCAGCTGCGAGACGACGACACGCTCGGTGCCGTTGATGACGAAGGTGCCCTTGTTCGTCATGAGCGGGAAGTCGCCCATGAAGACCGTCTGGGACTTGATCTCGCCGGTCTCGTTGTTGGTGAACTCGGCCGTGACGAAGAGCGGGGCGCCGTACGTGAAGTCACGGTCCTTGCACTCGTCGATCGAGTTCTTCGGGGGCTCGAAGCGGTGGTCGCGGAAGGTCAGCGACATCGACCCGGAGAAGTCCTCGATCGGGGAGATCTCCTCGAAGATCTCCTCCAGACCCGACTTCCTGGGGACGTCCTGTCCCGACTCGAGAGCTGCCTCGACGCGAGCCTTCCAGGCGGCATTGCCGAGCAGCCAGTCAAAGCTCTCGGTCTGCAGCGCGAGGAGGTTCGGAACCTCGAGGGGCTCCTTGATCTTTGCAAAGGAGATGCGCAGCGGGGCGGTGCTGGCGCCGTTGTTCGTATGGGTCGAGGCGTTGCGCGAGGCGGCCAAGAGGGGGTCCTTCCGAGGGCTCGGACTCACTACGCGCGTACCGGTCCCCAGCGACGCAGAGGGACAGACATTTCCCGATGTGGCCAAAAGCCCAGGTCAGGTCAGGTCTGCCGACAATGCTCTCGCGAGGGTATGCCCCAGGTGACGGGCAGGGGGCAGCTAACAGGCAGCGCAAAGGGTCAGTGTAGCCACTTGGCCCACTGATGTCCAGGGCGAGTTTTTCGCGACCCTCGTTGTTCTCAACTCCGCGGTACCTCGCGCCGTGCGGCGCACCTCGATACTGCCCGTTCCGCCGTCGATCCATGCCTCGGATACGGATCGTTGTGACGACGCGTCCTGAGAATTGCGCGCTGCGTCCGGTTCGTCAAGGCCCCCCGGTCAGCGGGGGCGCACGGCGAAGATCACCATACTCCGCTCGCGGCACCTCCCACGACCCCCGCCACGCCCGTCCCGGAGTACGCCGAAGGGCGACCACCCGGATGGGTGATCGCCCTTGGCGAGGCGCCTGAGAGGCGCCAGAACGAGTCAGGAGACTCGCAGGGTCTTACTTGACCGTGACGGAGGCGCCGGCGGCCTTGAGGGACTCGGCAGCCTTCTCCGCGGCCTCCTTGGCGACCTTCTCGAGGACCGGCTTCGGGGTGCCGTCGACGAGGTCCTTGGCCTCCTTCAGGCCCAGGGAGGTGAGCTCACGCACGACCTTGATGACCTGGATCTTCTTGTCGCCCGCACCCTCGAGGATGACGTCGAACTCGTCCTGCTCCTCGGCAACCTCGGCGGCCGGGCCACCGACGGCGGGGCCGGCAACGGCGACGGCCGCGGCGGCGGTGACGTCGAACTTCTCCTCGAAGGCCTTCACGAACTCGGAGAGCTCGATGAGGGTCATCTCCTCGAACTGCGCGAGCAGGTCATCCTGGGACAGCTTCGCCATGATGGCGTCCTTCCACTAATTCGGCAGGTGCCGGATGTACATGTAGGCGGGCGTACGTTCGGCCCGCTGCGACCGTCGCCCTAGCGGGCGGCGATCATTGCGCGAGCCGAATTACTCGGCACCGCCCTGCTCGGCGAGCTTGACGCGAAGCGCCTCCGCGGTGCGGACGAACTTCGACGGCAGCGCCTGGAGGAGCGAAGCAGTCTGGGACTGCTTGCCCTTGAAGGCACCG
This sequence comes from Streptomyces sp. NPDC047981, assembly GCF_040653315.1. NCBI lineage: Bacteria > Bacillati > Actinomycetota > Actinomycetes > Kitasatosporales > Streptomycetaceae > Streptomyces > Streptomyces sp. NPDC047981. The sequence goes on from NZ_JBEZNQ010000027.1 coordinate 82,972, forward strand.
GCCAGCTTGCTGAGCAGAACCTCGCGGGACTCGAGGTCCGCAAGCTTCTTGATCTCATCGGCGGAGAGCGCCTTACCATCAAGGACACCGCCCTTGATGATGAGATTCGGGTTGTCCTTGGCGAAGTCACGAAGACCCTTCGCCGACTCCACCGGGTCACCGGTGATGAAGGCGGCGCCCGTCGGACCGTTGAACTGGTCGTCGAGCGAGGTGATCCCGGCCTCGTTGGCCGCAATCTTGGTCAGCGTGTTCTTCACCACGGCGTACTGGGCGTTCTCACCGAGCGAACGGCGCAGCGTCTTGAGCTGGGCCACGGTGAGACCCCGGTACTCGGTCACCACGACGGCGCTCGAGCTCAGGAACATGTCCTTGAGCTCGGCTACCGCGGCAGCCTTGTCGGGCCTTGCCATAGAGCGTCGGCCTCCTTCCGGGTGATGAGGACCGCTCAGAAGGGGCTGAACAATGAAAAACGCCCCGGCGCAGGCGCACGGGGCACAGCTCGACCGGATCGAAAACGAACCGGGAACTCTTCCACGATCACCTGCGCGGGCCGTTCGCATCCCAGCGAACCTTCGGCCACCGGACCCTCTGCGAGAGCACGGCAACGACCAGCGGTCTTTGGCTTCTGTGGAAGAGTACGCGACGCATACGGCGGGGAGCAAATCCGCCCGTACGGCTCAGCCGGCTCAGGCCTGGCCGGCGCCCTCGCCGCCCGCCTCGCCGATCTCCTTGAGCATCTTGAAGAGGTCGACGGTGTCCTTGGCCGGCGGGGCCTGGACGGCCGCCTTGGCGCCGTAGTCGGAGTAGTGGGCCTCGATCGAGACCGCCCCCTGGGGCGTCTTCATGCCGATGTCCATCTTCACCGGGTAGCCGTCGCCGTTCACCCACAGCTCGGTGTCGTACCCCGTGACGCCGGACTTCTTGATGTTCGCGATCAGGTCCTTGCGCTCCTGCTCGGAGAGCACGTCGAGGGACTTGTTGGTGGAGACCATCTGCTCCAGGGTCAGCGAGCCCTTGTAGTGCTGGGTCTCCACGCCGTCGACCTTCTCGGGGCCCACGTGCTTCAGGTTCGGCGAGTCCAGCATCAGGGCGATCTGCTTGGCCGGGTCCTGGTTCATGTTCTCCAGGCCGCCGGTCATCGACTTCTGGAGGTTCTTGTCCCCGGACAGCTCGGCGGCGGCCTTGAGGTCGAGCTTCATCCAGCGCTTGCCGTCCATCTCGGCGGCCATCTTGGTGCCGAGGTCCATGTACATCGCGCCGTCGAGCATGATCATGCGGATCTGCTCGGGGGCGTCGGGGTCCCCCGCGCCCATCATCGAGCCCTTGACGGTCATGTCCATGAGCGCCGGGTCCCAGCCCTGGACGCCGGTCATCTCCATCGTGCCGCCGCCCTCCAGGCCGGCCGGCATCGTCATGGTCATCCTGACCTTGGCCGACTTGGCGGCCGAGGTCTTCTCGAAGGCGGCCTGGATGACCTTGGTGACCGCGGCCTGCGTCTGCAGCTGCGGCTTCGCAGGCGCCTCCGCGGCCTTCTTCCTGCCCTCGTCGCCGTCCTGACAGCCCGCGGCGCCGACCACGACGGCCACGGCGACCAGCGAGACACCGGCGCGCTTCCACGAGGCCTTGCCCATGAGTCCCCACCCCAAAAAAATCTTCACTTAACAGGTCATCTGTACGGTAGCCCACCGCTCGGACAGGCCCCCAACGAGAAAAGCCGGCCCCCGGCCCCTCCGGAGAGGGGCTGGGGGCCGGCTTGACCACTCAGTGAGCCGGAAGGGCTCAGACCGCGGCCGGGTCCTCCTCGACGAGGAGGTTGCGGGTGCGGTTGGAGTCCAGCGGGATGCCGGGGCCCATCGTCGTCGTCAGGGTCGCCTTCTTGATGTAGCGGCCCTTGGCGGCGGACGGCTTCAGACGGAGGATCTCCTCCAGAGCCGCGGCGTAGTTCTCGACCAGCTTCGTCTCGTCGAAGGAGACCTTGCCGATGATGAAGTGCAGGTTCGAGTGCTTGTCGACGCGGAACTCGATCTTGCCGCCCTTGATGTCGTTGACAGCCTTCGCGACATCGGGGGTGACGGTGCCGGTCTTCGGGTTCGGCATGAGACCACGCGGGCCGAGGACGCGGCCGAGGCGGCCGACCTTGCCCATGAGGTCCGGGGTGGCGACGACGGCGTCGAACTCGTTCAGGCGGTTGCCCTTGGAGATCTCGTCGATGAGCTCGTCGGAACCGACGATGTCGGCGCCAGCGGCGATCGCGGCCTCGGCACGGTCACCGGTCGCGAAGACCAGGACCCGGGCGGTCTTACCGGTGCCGTGCGGGAGGTTCACGGTGCCACGGACCATCTGGTCGGCCTTGCGCGGGTCGACACCCAGACGGAAGGCGACCTCGACGGTGCCGTCGAACTTGGTGGTGGCGGTGTCCTTGGCGAGACGGACGGCCTCGAGGGGGGCGTAGTTCCGCTCCCGGTCGATCTTGGCGTCCGCGCCGCGGAGAGCCTTGCTGCGCTTCACTTCTGCTCCTGTTGGTTCAGGTATGGAGTCGTGGTGCGGGCCGCGCCGGCCCTACCACTGGAGGTCACGAGGGGGGTGATCAGCCCTCGACCGTGATGCCCATGGAACGGGCGGTGCCGGCGACGATCTTCGACGCGGCGTCAAGGTCGGTGGTGTTCAGGTCGGGCAGCTTGACCGTGGCGATCTCGCGGACCTGGGCGGCCGTCAGCTTGGCAACCTTGGTCTTGTGCGGCTCGGCGGAGCCCTTGGCCACACCCGCGGCCTTGAGGATCAGCTTGGCGGCCGGCGGAGTCTTGGTGATGAAGGTGAAGGTGCGGTCCTCGTAGACCGTGATCTCCACCGGCACGACCATGCCACGCTGCGACTCGGTCGCGGCGTTGTAGGCCTTGCAGAACTCCATGATGTTGACGCCGTGCTGACCGAGCGCGGGGCCGACCGGCGGGGCCGGGTTGGCCGCACCAGCGTTGATCTGGAGCTTGATAAGCCCCGTGACCTTCTTCTTCTTGGGAGGCATTGCTCTCTCCGGGTCCTAGTGAGAGTGTTCAGCCCGCCATCCGGTCATCCGGATGGAGGCATACCGCACCACGATAACGGGTATAGCGGTGCGGCCAAAAACCGAGCAGGTCAGAGCGGCTCTGAGAGCCACTCTGACCTGCTCGGAAAACCGTGGTGAACCGATGTCCCCGTGAGGGTCAGTTCTTCTGGATCTGGTCGAAGCTGAGCTCGACCGGGGTCTCGCGACCGAAGATCTCGACGAGGCCCTTGACCTTCTTCGAGTCGGCGTTGATCTCGTTGATCGTGGCCTGCAGGGTGGCGAAGGGGCCGTCGGTGACGGTGACCGAGTCGCCGACCTCGAAGTCCAGGACCTCGACGGTGACCTTGCGGGCCGGAGCCGGCTTGCCCTCGGCCTCTGCCGCCTCGCGGGCGGCCTTCTCCTCGGCCTCGGGGGCGAGCATCTTGACGATCTCGTCCAGGGTCAGCGGGTACGGGTCGTAGGCGTTGCCCACGAAGCCGGTGACGCCGGGGGTGTTGCGGACGACGCCCCAGGACTCGTTCGTCAGATCCATGCGGACGAGCACGTAGCCGGGCAGCTTGTTCTGCCGGACGTTCTTGCGCTCGCCGTTCTTGATCTGGACGATCTCTTCCTCGGGCACCTCGGCCTGGTAGATGAACTCCTCGACGTTCAGCGAGACGGCGCGCTGCTCCAGGTTGGCCTTCACGCGCTTCTCGTAGCCCGCGTAGGTGTGGATCACGTACCACTCGCCGGGCAGGCCGCGGAGTTCGTCACGCAGCGCCTGGATCGGGTCGACGGGAGCGGCGGGCTCCTCCTCGACCTCGGCGACCTCTTCGTCGGTCTCGTCCTCGGCCTCGACGTCGGAGTCCTCGTCCTCGTCGGAGTCCTCGTCGTCGGAGTCCTCGACGTCGTCGGACGCGTCCTCGTCGGAGTCCTCGTCCTCGATGTCGGACTCGTCCTCGATGTGGAGAGCGGCCTCTTCGGCAGCCTCGCCCGCAGCGGCGTCAGCAGCCTCGGCCTGGTCCTCGTCGGCCGCCTCGAGGATGTCGAGCTCGTCCTCGGACACAGACTCGTTCAGGTTCGGGTCAGACACGTGGCTGCTTCTTCCTGGTTACAGATGGGGTGGAACAAGAAGTCAGCCGAAGACGTACTTGACTGCTTCCTGGAAGCCATAGTCAATCACGGTGACAAGGCCGATCATGATGACAACGAAGACAATCACTACCGTGGTGTACGTCGTCAGCTGGCTGCGAGTGGGCCAGACGACCTTGCGAAGCTCCGCGACGATCTGGCGGTAGAAGAGCGCGAGACGGCCCAGAGGGCCCTTCTTGCCGCGCTTGCCGCCCTTGCGGGCCTTCTTCTTCGAGTCCGGCGCCTCGTCCTCGGCATCAGGCATGTCGATGGAGCCCACGGCGTCCGTCACGCTTCTCACCTGATCCCGGGTCATGGCAGTGCCGTGCCGGGTGGATCCGCACGGCGGTGCATTGAAGTACGTACATGCGCACACATCCTGGCGGTGTGTGTAGCAGGGCCGGAGGGACTTGAACCCCCAACCGCCGGTTTTGGAGACCGGTGCTCTACCAATTGAGCTACGACCCTTTGTGGCTTCCCCAACCTACCGCATCGTGAGATGTGGTCGGTGAGGCCCAACGAGCAGTGAGTGTACGTGTTCATGAGCCCCGCGTCGAACAGAAAGCAGCCGGAGCTCCCCGCCGACCCGCCTACGACCAGGAATGACCGTTCCTGTCCGCTCCCTGAAACCTGTGTGCCGGGCGGGAAGCGGGTCTGGGAGCATGGGCCGTATGAGCGCTGCTACCCCTCCGACCGAGCGCCGGGTCTCCGCCCGCATCGGTGCGATCTCCGAGTCCGCGACCCTCGCCGTCGACGCCAAGGCCAAGGCCCTCAAGGCCGCCGGGCGCCCGGTGATCGGTTTCGGCGCGGGTGAGCCCGACTTCCCGACCCCGGACTACATCGTCGAAGCCGCCGTCGAGGCGTGCAAGAACCCGAAGTTCCACCGCTACACGCCGGCCGGCGGTCTGCCGGAGCTGAAGGCCGCGATCGTCGCGAAGACGCTGCGCGACTCCGGCTACGAGGTCGACGCCTCCCAGGTCCTGGTGACCAACGGTGGCAAGCAGGCGATCTACGAGGCCTTCGCCGCGATCCTCGACCCGGGCGACGAGGTCATCGTCCCGGCCCCGTACTGGACGACGTACCCCGAGTCGATCCGGCTCGCGGGCGGTGTCCCGGTCGAGGTCGTCGCCGACGAGACCACCGGCTACCGCGTCTCCGTGGAGCAGCTGGAGGCGGCGCGCACGGAGCGGACCAAGGTCGTCCTGTTCGTCTCCCCGTCGAACCCGACCGGCGCCGTGTACAGCGAGGCCGAGACCGAGGCGATCGGCCGCTGGGCCGTCGAGCACGGTCTGTGGGTGCTGACGGACGAGATCTACGAGCACCTGGTCTACGGCGGCGCCTCCGCCGTCTCCCTGCCGGCGGTCATGCCGGAGCTGCGCGACAAGTGCATCGTGGTCAACGGTGTCGCCAAGACGTACGCGATGACCGGCTGGCGCGTGGGGTGGATCATCGGCCCGAAGGACGTCGTGAAGGCCGCGACGAACCTGCAGTCGCACGCCACGTCGAACGTGAGCAACGTCGCGCAGGCCGCCGCCCTCGCCGCCGTCTCGGGCGACCTGGAGGCCGTCGCGGAGATGGGCCGCGCCTTCGACCGGCGCCGGCAGACCATCGTGCGGATGCTCAACGAGATCGACGGCGTCCTGTGCCCGACGCCCGAGGGCGCGTTCTACGTGTACCCGTCGGTGAAGGCGCTGCTCGGCAAGGAGATCCGCGGCAAGCGCCCGCAGAGCTCCGTCGAGCTGGCCGCGCTGATCCTGGACGAGGCCGAGGTCGCGGTCGTCCCGGGCGAGGCCTTCGGCACCCCCGGCTACCTCCGGCTGTCGTACGCCCTCGGTGACGAGGACCTGGTGGAGGGCGTGTCCCGGATCCAGAAGCTGCTCGCGGAGGCCCGCGACTAGTCGCGGCTCCGCCCCTCGGGCCCCTGGTTCTCCGGAACCGGGGGCCCGTTTTTACGTTCTAGCAAGGTCCCGATCGGGGAAAGGGGCTGTGTTCGTCCATTCGGGTGCGGCAAGATCCTTCAATGGAGCACGTTTCCGAGCACGTTTCCCGCGACATCACCCTGCTGCCCAAGGCCCATCTGCATCTGCACTTCACGGGTTCGATGCGGTCCACGACGCTCATCGAGCTGGCGGACAAGTACGGCGTCCATCTCCCGGAGGCGCTCAAGAGCGGTACGCCGCCGAAGCTGCGGGCCACCGACGAGCGCGGCTGGTTCCGCTTCCAGCGGCTGTACGACATCGCCCGGTCCTGCCTGCGGGAGCCGGAGGACATCCGACGCCTCGTGCGCGAGGCGGCCCAGGAGGACGTACGGGACGGCTCGGGGTGGCTGGAGATCCAGGTCGACCCGACGTCGTACGCCCCGCTGCTCGGCGGTCTGATCCCGGCCATGGAGATCATCCTGGACGCGGTCGACTCGGCCGCGCGGGAGACCGGTCTGGGGATGCGGGTCCTGGTGGCGGCGAACCGGATGAAGCACCCGCTGGAGGCCCGTACGCTCGCCCGGCTCGCCGTGCGCTACGCGGACCGGGGCGTGGTCGGCTTCGGGCTCTCCAACGACGAGCGCCGGGGCATGGCCCGCGACTTCGACCGGGCCTTCGCGATCGCCCGCGAGGGCGGCCTGCTGGCGGCCCCGCACGGCGGCGAGCTGACGGGCCCCTCGTCCGTACGGGACTGCCTGGACGACCTCCGGGCGGCGCGGATCGGGCACGGGGTGCGGGCGGCGGAGGACCCCCGGGTGCTGCGCAAGCTCGCCGAGAAGGGCGTGACCTGCGAGGTGTGCCCTGCGTCGAACGTGGCCCTCGGGGTGTACGAGAAGCACGAGGACGTCCCACTGCGGGCGCTCTTCGAGGCCGGTGTCCCAATGGCCCTGGGCGCGGACGACCCGCTGCTCTTCGGGTCGCGGCTGGCCGCTCAGTACGAGATCGCCCGTCGCCACCACGCCTTCACGGACCCGGAGCTGGCCGAGCTTGCCCGCCAGTCGATCCGGGCCTCGGCGGCTCCGGAGGACGTCCGGCACAAGCTCCTGTCGGGCGTCGACGACTGGCTGGCGGCCCCGGCCGCTAGCTGATCCCCGCCATGAGGGTGCGGGCGAGCGAGCCGGCGAAGGTGTCGAGGTCCTGCGGGGGCCGGCCGTCGCCGGTCATCTCCCAGGCGAAGGCGCGCTGGACGCAGGCGCCCAGGAGCAGGGAGGCGGCGGCCAGCGGGTCCGCGTCGGGCCCGATGCGGCCGTGCTGCTGCTCGGAGCGGAGGTAGGCGGCGAGGCCCTCGATCGGGAGGTGGGGGCCGACTCCGAGCTCGCGCATGACGGCGTCGTGGCGGCGCTTGAGGCGCGGCTCGGCGTAGAGCGAGGCGGCGATCGGGAAGGTCTGCTCGTAGAAGAGTGCGGCCTGGCGGGCGATCTCGGTGAGGTTCTCCTCCACGCTCCGGCCACCGGGGTCGGTGACGAGGGTGCCGAGGAGTCCGCCGAGCTGGGGCAGCCGCTCGTTGAGGACCGTCACGAACAGGTCTTCCTTGCTCGGGAAGTACTTGTAGAGCGCCGCCTCCGAGCAGCCCGCGGCCTTGGCGATCTCCTTCGTCGTGGTGCGGGCCAGGCCTGCGGTGCGCATGAGGTCGTGGGCCGCGTCGACGATCCGGACGCGGGTCGGCTTCTGGTCCTGGTCCATGCGGGCTCCAACCACACTTGACGGGTGAGTGAGTACTCACCCACCCTAGTGGTGAGTGAACACTTACCCACCCTATGCAGTGCGAGGTGCGTCATGAAGCTCACCGTCTTCGGAGCGACCGGCGGAATCGGCCGGGAGATCGTCCGCCAGGCGCTCGACGCGGGCCACGACGTGACGGCCGTCGTCCGCGACCCGGCGCGGCTCCCCGTCACCGGCGAGCGTCTGGAGGTGTTCCGCGCCGACCTCACGGACCCCGGCGCGCTGCGCGGAGCGGTCGCGGGCAAGGACGCCGTGCTCTCGGGCCTCGGCGCCCGAGGCCGCGCGGACGCCGGCATCGCCGCGAAGCTCACGCGCTCGGTCCTCGCGGCGATGGACGCCGAGGGCGTCCGTCGCCTGCTCGTGGTCAGCGCAGCCCCGCTGGGACCCGCCCCGGACGGCCAGTCCTTCGTCGACAAGGCCGCGCTCGCGATCGTCAACGCGGTCCTGAAGGACGTCTACGCCGACCTGCGCGTGATGGAGGCCGAGGTGGCGGCGAGCGCCACCCGGTGGACCTCCGTCCGCCCGCCGAAGCTGACCGACAAGCCCGTCACCGGCCGCTACCGCTCGGTCGTCGGCGGCACCCCGCCTCGCGGCCGCTCCCTCGCCCGCGCCGACGTCGCCCACGCCATGCTGGCGATGATCGACGACCCGGCGACGATCGGGAAGCCGGTGGGCGTGGCGTACTGACGGCCGGTGCCCGGGGGAAGCCCGTTCTCAGGGGCAGTCGTCGCCCCGCGCCTCCACCGGGCGGTACGTCGTCGTGCGCGGGGTGTCCAGCGGCCCGGACGGCCACTCGAGGACCGCCTTCCGATCCGACACCAGGGTCATGAAGGCCGCCAGGGGGAGGTCGTTCACCCAGTCGATGATCGTCTGGGACCGCCCGTCGCTCTCGGCCCGCCACAGGCGCCCCGCGAAGACCGCGTACCGCATGTCGCACTCCTTGGTCATGTCGTACGGGTAGCGCACGCCCCGCTCGGGCCGCTCCGGGCCGATCGTGGCGGCCGGGGCCTCCTCGTGGCGCCGAGCGGGCTCCTGGCCGAGGCACTCCGGCGCGGGCCCGGCCAGCGGGCGGAAGCGGAGGCCGGTCAGACCGGGCGTGTCGGTCTCGAAGACCGCGGTGTCCCGCTCCACACGGTCCCGGAGGCCGTCCGTCCAGCTCATGTACCCCCGCAGCCGGTCGTCCGCCCACCGCACCGCGACGGCGGAACCCCCGTCCTCCCGCTCCCAGACCCGCCCGCCGAAGACGGCGAACCGCAGGTCGCAGGCGGCGGAGAGGTCGTACCGGTAGCGCGTGTTCTCGACCGGCGCGCGGGGCCCGGTGTCCAGCGGGTCGCCGGGGCCCGAGGGAGGCTGGGGCCGGTACTTGCCCGCGTACGGGTACGAGGGTGTGGCGGGCTCCGAGGGCGGGGGCGTGGGCGTGGCGGCGGGGGCCGGGTCCGTCCAGCGGACGCCCAGGACCGAGCCGCCCGCGATCGCGAGGGTCGCCGCGCCGGCGGCGAGGGAGCGCCGCAGGTGCCGGATACGCCGCCCACGCCCGATGACGGTGTTGACCGTGTTGACGGTCTTGGCCCTGTCGAGGGCGTCGACGGGCACGGTGGTCGGGTCCGTGCCCGCGCCCGCGCCCGTGCCCGTGCCCGCGCCCGTGCCCGTGTCCGCGGCCAGGTCGCGCAGTCCGCGCCGCAGGGAGTCCTCGGAGTCGTCCATCACGCGCCCCTTCCCGTTCCCACGTATCCGGCGAGCGCGCCGGTGGCGCGCAGCCGTTCCAGGGCCCTGTTGGTCCGGCTCTTGACCGTCCCGGGCGAGCAGCCGAGCAGCGCGGCCGTCTGTTCCACGGACAGGTCCTCGTAGAAGCGGAGCACCACCACGGCGCGCTGCGCGCGGGGCAGGGTGGCGAGCGCACGTGCCAGTTCGAGGCGCGCGTCGGCCCCGTCGGCCATGTCGTGCGTGCCGGGCACGGACGCGCCCTCGTCGCCGGGGCGCACGACCTCGGTGTGCCAGCGGCGGCGACGCCAGGTCGCGTAGAGGTTGACGACGACCTTGCGGGCGTAGGCCTGGGGCGAGTCCCAGCGGCCCGCGCCGCCCCAGCGCAGATAGACCTTGACCAGCGCGGCCTGGACGAGGTCCTCGGCGGCGTGCGGATCCCCGGTCAGGAGCCGGGCGGTGCGCAGGAGTGAGGCGTACGCCGACTCCGCGAAGTCGGCGAACTCCGGTGGGCCGGTCCCCTCCACGGCTCCCCCTCGACGAGCGTGCGGCCCCGCTTCCCGGGAGCCTGTCACTCACTCGACAACGTGGGGAGCCCGAAGGGTTCCACGGATTTCTGGATCCATGGCACTGGATCCAGAAGATCGGATCCAATAGATCGGATCCGGTTCATCGGATCCGGTTCATCGGATCCGGTTCATCGGATCCGGACGGAGGCGCTCAGACGCTGACGCCGACCGTCACCGGCTCGTTGACGAGCGTGACCCCGAAGGCGTCCCGCACACCGGCGACGACCTCGCGGGCGAGCGCGAGGAGGTCCTCGGTCGTGGCCTCGCCGCGGTTGGTGAGCGCGAGGGTGTGCTTGGTGGAGATACGGGCGGGGCCGGTGCCGTACCCCTTGGTGAAGCCGGCCTTGTCGATGAGCCAGGCGGCCGAGGTCTTGACCTGCCCGTCCTCGCCCGCCGGGTAGGCCGGCGGCGTGACGTCCGGGCCGAGCCGCCCGGCGACGCGCGTGAGGAAGGTCTCGTACTCCGCCGCCGTCAGGATGGGGTTGGTGAAGAAGGAGCCCGCGGACCAGGTGTCGTGGTCGGCCGGGTCCAGGACCATGCCCTTCCCGGCGCGCAGGGCGAGGACCGTCTCCCGGGCCCGCGCCAGCGGGACGCGGTCACCGGCCTCGACGCCGAGGGCACGGGCGGTCTCGGCGTACTTGATCGGCGCGGACAGCCCCTCCGCGTCCTCGAGCTCGAAGCGGACGCGCAGCACGACGTAGCGCTCCGGGTCGTCCTTGAAGCGGCTGTGGCGGTACGAGAAGGCGCACTCGGCGTTGGTGAGTGTGACGGTCTCCTCGGCCCGGCGGTCGTAGGCGACGACCTCGGTGATCGTCGCGGAGACGTCCTGCCCGTACGCGCCCACGTTCTGGATCGGGGTCGCTCCCGCGGAGCCGGGGATCCCGGCCAGGCACTCGATGCCGGCGAGCCCGGCCTCGACGGTGCGCGCGACGGCGTCCGTCCAGACCTCGCCCGCCGCGAGCTCCAGCTTCGTACCGTCGAGCGCGAAGCCGGTGGTGGCGATGCGCAGGGCGGTTCCGTCGAAGCCCTTGTCGCCGATGACCAGGTTGGATCCGCCGCCGATGACCAGCAGCGGGGTGCCCGCGCGGTCGGCCTCGCGGACGGCGGCGATCACCTCGTCGTCGGTGACGGCCGTGACGAGCCGCGCGGCGGGGCCGCCGAGCCGGAAGGTGGTCAGGGGGGCGAGGGGGGCGTCGTGGAGTTCCTGCACGCGCTCAAGAGTACGGGCCCTCATCCGCCACGCGGACATGCGTGAGGCCCCGCCGATGCCGTCGGCAGGGCCTCACGCGCACGGCTCCGTCACGCGGCGACCAGATCCCCCTTCTCCTCCTCCGCTTCCCTCGCCTCCCGCTCCTGTCGGCGCCGGGACGGCGCGAAGAGGACGGCGACCGCGCCGAGGGCCACGGCTCCCGAGCCGACCCAGAGCGCGGGCTGCAGGCCGTCGACGAACTGCTGCGCGGATCCGTATCCGCCCTGCGCCGCGAAGATCGAGGCCACCACCGCGACGCCGAGCGCGCCGCCGACCTCGCGCAGGGCGTTGTTCGCGCCGGACGCGATGCCCTGTTCGGACGGGCGGACGCTGGACATGACCAGGTTGGCCGCCGGGGCGAAGTAGAGCGCCATGCCGACGCCGCTGATGATCAGAGCGGGGAGCTGGGCGGCGTACGAGACGTCGGCGGTGACGACGAGCGCGAACCAGGCGAGACCCAGGGCCTGGAGGACGAGACCGGCGGCGACGACCGGGCGGCCGCCGATCCGGTCGGACAGGGCGCCCGCGATCGGCGCGACGATCATGGGCATGCCGGTCCAGGGCAGCATCCGCAGTCCCGCCTCGGTGGGCGAGTAGCCGAGGACGCCCTGCATGTACTGGCTGAGCAGGAAGATCGAGCCGAACATGCCGAGGAACATCAGCAGGCTGGCCGCGTTGATCCCGGCGAAGGCGCGGCTCCGGAACAGCCGCATGGGCAGCATCGGGGCCTTGCCGCGTATGCCGTGGCGGACGAAGCCGGCGAGGAGCGCGGCGCCCACGACGAGCCCGGTGAGCACGGTCGCGGAGGTCCAGCCGTCGATCGGGCCGCGGATCAGCGCGTACACGATGCCGAAGAGGCCGCCGCTGGCGAGGAGGGTGCCGACGACGTCGAGGCGGGCACCGGTGCCGTAGGACTCGGCCAGGCGCAGCCGGGCGAGCGGCAGCAGGGCGAGGCCGAGCGGAACGTTCAGCCAGAAGATCCACTGCCAGGAGATGTGCTCGGTGAGGCTGCCGCCGATGAGGGGTCCGGAAGCGACGGCGAGTCCGTTGACGGCGCCCCAGATGCCGAAGGCCATGCCGCGCTTGGCGGCCGGGACGGCCGCGGTGAGCAGGGTCAGCGTGAGCGGCATCATGATCGCGGCGCCGACGCCCTGCACGGCGCGGGCGGCGATCAGCGCGTCGATGCCGGGGGCGAGGGCGGCACCGGCGGAGGCGAGCGTGAAGACGGTGATGCCCACGACGAAGAGCCGGCGGCGGCCGAAGCGGTCGCCGAGCGCGGCGCCGAACATGAGCAGGACGGCGAACGTGAGCGTGTACGCGCTCACGGTCCATTCGAGGTCGTGGAGCGCGCCCCCGAGGTCCTCGCGGATCGAGGGCAGGGCGGTGGTGACGACGAGGTTGTCGAGGGCCGCCATGAATCCGGCGACGCTGGTGATGACGAGGGCCCAGACGGCGGAACCGCGGCGGGCTGCGGGCTGGTTCATGGCTCTGCCTCTCGTACCGTTGATTAGTTATCGCTGACTAACTTTCATGGTCATGAAGAAGCACCGAACCGTGGAAACGGTGTCGGACTACTCCGCCGGTCGGCCGTCGCGCGGGGAGGAGGGGTAGAAGCCCTCCCAGACCCGGTGCTCGGGCGGGAAACCCATGGCGACGAGGGTGTTGATGAGCATCCCGTACGCCAGGAATTTCGTGGTCTCGTTCACATCTGCGCCGAGCGCCGTGCGCACGCTCTCCCAGAGCCGCATCCAGCCGGCCCGTACGGTCTCGCCGAACTCGTGGTCACCGGCCCTCTCGGCGGCGGCGACCGCCACGTACACCTGCATCTGCATCAGGAGCCGGTCCGGGTCCTCCGCGATGATCCTCATGTACGCGTCGGCCATGGAATGCAGGGCCTCCTCCCCCGACAGCCCTTCCGAGGCGTCCTCGAAGACCTTGATGGTCTCGGAGATGCAGCGCTCGGAGGCGGCGAGGAAGATCGCCTTCTTCCCGGGGAAGAGACGGAAGAGGTACGGCTGTGAGACGCCGACGCGCTTGGCGATCGCCTCGGTGGACGTGCCGTAGTACCCGCCGCGACTGAACTCGCTCATCGCGGCACGGATCACGCTCTCGCGTCGCTCCTCCGCACTCATCCTGGCCATATTTCGAAGTTAGTACTCAATCACTAACAATGCAAACACGGAGAAAGGGGCGGCCACGCGAGGCGGCCACCCCTTCCTTCTGGCGTGCTGCGGCTACGCGAGCCGGACCACGGCCCGGGACATGCCCAGGACCTTCTGGCCGGCCGACATCGCGGTCAGGTCGACCCGGACCAGACCGTCGTCCAGCTTCGCCGCGACCTTGGCGCTGACCTCGATCAGGGCGCCCTCGTCGTCGTTCGGCACGACCACGGGCTTGGTGAAGCGCACGCCGTACTCGACGACGGAGGCCGGGTCGCCGACCCAGTCGGTGACGACGCGGACGGCCTCGGCCATGGTGAACATGCCGTGGGCGATGACGTCCGGCAGGCCGACCTCGCGGGCGAACTTCTCGTTCCAGTGGATCGGGTTGAAGTCCCCGGAGGCACCGGCGTACTGCACGAGCGTGGCGCGCGTCACGGGGAAGGTGGCCGCCGGGAGTTCGGTGCCGACCTCGACGTCGTCGTAAGCGATCTTCGCGGTCATGGCTCAGGCCTCCTCGGGCGCGCGGGACACGAGCTTGGTCCAGGCGGTCACGACGTGCTCGCCGGTCGCGTCGTGCACCTCACCGCGGATGTCCAGGATGTCGTTGCCCGCGAGCGACTTGATCGCCTCGATGGTCGTGGTCACCGAGAGCCGGTCGCCCGCGCGTACGGGCCGGGTGTAGACGAACTTCTGGTCGCCGTGCACCACACGGCTGTAGTCCAGGCCCAGCTGCGGGTCCTCGACGACCTGCCCGGCCGCCTTGAACGTGATCGCGAACACAAAGGTCGGCGGAGCGATCACGTCGGGGTGGCCGAGGGCCTTCGCCGCTTCCTGGTCGACGTAGGCGGGATTCGCGTCGGCGATCGCCTCGGCGAACTCGCGGATCTTCTCCCGGCCGACCTCGTAGGGCGCGGTGGGCGGATAGGTCCGGCCCACGAAGGACTGGTCGAGCGCCATGGACTCGATACCTCCTGGATTTGTTGCCGACAAACGACACGAGGCCGCCCCCTGGTGGGGACGGCCTCGTGAACGAGCCTGATTAGCGCGTCTCGCGGTGCGCAGTGTGCGAGTTGCAGCGAGGGCAGTGCTTCTTCATCTCAAGACGGTCCGGGTTGTTACGCCGGTTCTTCTTGGTGATGTAGTTCCGCTCCTTGCACTCCACGCAGGCCAGCGTGATCTTCGGGCGGACGTCGGTGGCAGCCACGTGAGTGCTCCTTGACGGACGGATGGACGGATGAACGCATAAAAGAGTAGCCGATCGAAGGACCGACCCCACAATCGGCTACCGTGTGTAGCGGTGACCGGACTTGAACCGGTGACACAGCGATTATGAGCCGCTTGCTCTACCGACTGAGCTACACCGCTTTGATGATCCGGTTCCCACCCGAGGGTGGGTTCCTTCTCACCAGAGCCCCAATACGGAATCGAACCGTAGACCTTCTCCTTACCATGGAGACGCTCTACCGACTGAGCTATTGGGGCGAGCGATGAAGACATTACACGGTCCTCCACCGATCGCCC
Organism: Streptomyces sp. NPDC047981; assembly: GCF_040653315.1. NCBI lineage: Bacteria > Bacillati > Actinomycetota > Actinomycetes > Kitasatosporales > Streptomycetaceae > Streptomyces > Streptomyces sp. NPDC047981. Next base: position 98,028 of record NZ_JBEZNQ010000027.1, read on the forward strand.
AAATCCGTTTCGGCGCCCCCACCGACGGGCACGCGCGCGCGCCGTCCGGCACCCCTCACGGGCTCCGATCCCGCGCACCCCGCAGGCCACATCCACCCCACAGGTACGCCACACGTGGCCTCATCAGTACGACTATTGCCCACCTCCTCGAAGGGCGGCCGCACCGCCCCTAGGCTCGGCCCCACGCTGCGTGATCTTGATCTTGAGCTGAACCTGACCGTGAGCTCGAGGAGCCTTGAGGAGGCCGATGTCAGCCGACAGCAAGCAGCCCCAGCCGCCCGACGACCGGTCCGCCGCCACCACCGAGACCACCTCGCTCCTGCTCTCCAACGCGCGGCTCACGGACGGCCGGACGGTCGACGTACGGCTGGTCGGCGGCCGGATCGAGGCCGTGGGCACGGCGGGCAGCCTGACCGCCGTCGGCGCCCGCGTCGACCTGGCCGGCTATCTGCTGCTCCCGGCCCCCGCCGAACCGCACGCCCACGCCGACACGGCGCTGAGCGCCGACGCCCCGGGCCCCTCCCCCGGCCCCGTCTCGTACGCCCCCGACGAGGTGCAGCGGCGGGCCACCGAGGCCGCGCTGCTCCAGCTCGGCCACGGCGCGACCGCGCAGCGCGCCCACGTGCGGATCGGCGACGTCCACGGGCTCGGCCCGCTGGAGGCCGTCCTGCAGGCGCGGCGCTCACTGCGCGGACTGGTGGACCTGACCACGGTCGCGGTGCCCCGGCTGCTGACCGGCACGGCGGGCGCGGACGGGCTCGCGATGCTGCGGGACGCCGTGAAGATGGGCGCGAGCGTGGTGGGCGGCTGCCCGGACCTCGATCCGGACCCGGCCGGCTACGTGGAGGCGGTCCTGGAGGTGGCGGCCGAGCAGGGCTGCCCGGTCGACCTGCACACGGACGCCGACGACCCGGCGCGGCTCGCCCGGTTCGCGGCCATGGCGGGGGGCCTGCGGCCCGGCGTGACGATCGGCCCGTGCGCGGGGCTCTCCCGGCTGCCCCCGGACGCGGCGCGGCGGGCGGCGGACCAGCTGGCGGC
>NZ_JBEZNQ010000028.1:0-97929 GCF_040653315.1 Streptomyces sp. NPDC047981
TGACTCTCATGGTGAAGGCCGAGGGCGTCCACAAGTCCTACGGCCCCGCACACATCCTCCGCGGCATCGACCTGGAGGTGAACAACGGCGAGGTGTTCTGCCTCATCGGCCCCTCCGGCTCCGGCAAATCCACCTTCCTGCGGTGCATCAACCACCTCGAGAAGATCAACGCCGGCCGCCTCTACGTCGACGGCGAACTGGTCGGCTACCGGCAGAAGGGCGACAAGCTCTACGAACTGAAGGACAGCGAGGTCGCCGCCCAGCGCCGCGACATCGGCATGGTCTTCCAGCGCTTCAACCTCTTCCCCCACATGACCGCCCTCGCCAACGTCATGGAAGCCCCCATCCAGGTCAAGGGCGAGACCAAGGCCGTCGCCCGCGAACGCGCCGAACGGCTCCTGGACCGGGTCGGGCTGGCCGACAAGGCCGGGAACTACCCCTCCCAGCTCTCCGGCGGCCAGCAGCAGCGCGTCGCCATCGCCCGAGCCCTGGCGATGGAACCCAAGCTGATGCTCTTCGACGAGCCCACCTCCGCCCTCGACCCCGAGCTTGTCGGTGACGTCCTCGACGTCATGCGCGACCTCGCCGAGACCGGCATGACCATGATCGTCGTCACCCACGAAATGGGCTTCGCCCGCGAAGTCGGCGACAACCTCGTCTTCATGGACGGCGGCGTCGTCGTCGAATCCGGCCACCCCCGCGAAGTCCTCACCAACCCCCAGCACGACCGCACCAAGGCATTCCTCTCCAAGGTGCTCTAGCCACACGCAGGAGTGAGGGGCGGTACGGAGAAGACTCCGCACCGCCCCTCACCCATGGCAGGCCCCGGTCGGCCGAACGGCGGCATGTCGCCTTGCGTCGGCCCGGCCGGCGCCGGAGCGTTTTCTCGCCGCGACCGTGCGCCTGATCGGAGACCCGCTGTGGACGCCCCGCCGATGCTGTTCGGTCCGGACCGGTCGGCCGATCGTGTGGTGCGGCCACGGCGCGCGCTCCGCGCGGGGGTCACCCAGGTCGTCGCGGCGGCCGTGGGCTTCGTCCTGGGACTGCTGCTGCCGGAGATCGACGGTGGCTACCAGGTGGCGGCGGAGCGGGTCGTCGACGTGCTGAAGGTCGTCGGGCTGGGCGTGCTGAGCGTCGCGACGCTGATCTTCTCGGTGCTGTTCCTGGTCGTCCAGTGGGCGGCGGGGAACTTCAGTCACCGGCTCCAGCTGTTCCGGACCGATCCGATGGTCTGGCGGCTGTTCGCCCTGGTGGTGGGTGTCCTGGCGTTCTCGGTGACGGCGACGCTGGCGATCGGCACCCACCGCACCGCGTCCGTCGCCGTCCCCGCGACCGCCCTGGTCCTTGCCGCGACGGCCCTCGTACAGGTGCGGCGGCTGCAGCTGAGGGCCCTGAGGTCCATTCAGCTGGCGCACGTCCTCGCCGACCTGCGCGATCGGGGGCGGGAGGTCCTGCGGGCCATGTACCCGCTGCCGGACGGCGGGGACGGTCACGATGTCGTCCCCGGCTCCGGCCCGGCGCGTCCTCTGCCGGACGTGACGTCCACCGTTGTCTGGGCCGGCGACACGACCCTCGTCGCGCAGGTGGACTGGCTGCGGTTGGTACGGGTGGCGGAGCGGGCGGACGCGGTGGTGGTCGTGAAGGTTCCGGTGGGGACCACGCTCTACGCGGGTGACGCGGTGGCCCAGGTCTGCGGTGGCTCGGTGCCCGACGCGGAGGTGCTGCGGGCGGTCGTCGGGGACATGGAGCGCACCTTCCACCAGGATCCGTCCCTCGCCTTCCGGCTCCTTGCCGACATCGGGCTCCGCGCCCTCTCCCCCGCGATCAACGACCCCGCGACGGCCGTCCAGGTCCTCGACGCCGTCGAGGACCTGCTCCGGCCGCTCGCGGGGGCCGAGCTGGGAGACAGGTCGATCGCCGACGCGACGGGCGCGGTGCGGGTGGTGATGCGCCTGCCGCCCTGGGAGGACTTCCTGCGGACCGGGTTCGACGACGTGTGCCGTGCCGCCTCGGACGCGCCGATGGTGCTGTCCCGCGCCCGGCACCTGCTCCTTCGGGTTCGGGAGGTCGCGCGGGAGGAACGCCGTCCGGACCTGGAGGAGCGGCTGGCCTGGGTGGACGCGGAACTCTCCGTCAGGCATCCGGCGTTCCTGCGCGGGGCCGCCGACCGCTGACACGCGGCCCGCCCCGTCCTAGGGCCTGTCCGGTGGATCAGGGCCGGACAGGCCCTAGTCCGCGGGCTTGTCCAGGCGGCCGAGGCGTCGGCGGCCCGTGACCTCCGGGACGGTCCTGCTCTCGCGGAGCCCCTCGGGGGCGGTCTCGTCGGCGCGCCGGTACCAGCGGCCGTACCGCTCGGCGAAGGCCGGGGCGGAGACGCCGTGCAGCAGCACGCTGAGCGCGACCGTGACGGCGACGACCCGGCCCATCAGTTCCGTACCGGGAACGTGCTCCTCCACCATGAGCAGCCCCAGCACGACCGAGGCGAGTCCGCGTGGCCCGAACCATCCGATGTACGCGACCGTCGGGGCCCGCAGCCCGCTGCCGAGGAGGGACAGGGCGACGGGCACCATGCGGACGACGGTCAGGCTGAGCAGGGCGTAGACGACGATCTGCCAGGTCAGGTGCTCCAATGCCGGTCCGAGCAGCACGGCTCCGAAGAGCAGGAGGCTGATCGAGGCCAGCAACCCGCCGAGGTTCTCCGCGAACTCGGGCGTGTCGTCCCGGCCCGCCCGTTCCTCCGCGCGCTCTTCCGCGGCGGCCGGGGCGTGCCGGAGGGCGTGTCCGCAGGCGAAGCCGGCGACCCAGGCGGCGATGAAGCCGCTGCCGTCGACCACGACGGCCAGTTCGTAGGAGGCGACGGCCACGGCGAGGACGTAGACCTGTCGCCACTCCTTCGTGACCCAGCCGCGTGCGCGGGCCGCTCCCAGCAGGCGGCCGCCGATTCCGCCGACGAGCAGTCCCAGCACCGTGCTGAGCACCAGGGCCCGCCAGAAGGTGCCTGCCGCGCCCTCGGCGGCGTAGGAGGTGCCGGGGATCGCGGCGAGGGCGACGACGAAGAACGGGAGCACCATGCCGTCGTTGAGTCCGCTCTCCACGTTGAGTCCCTGCCGGACGAGCGCCGGTACGCGGGGGTCGGACATGGCGCTCTTGCCCAGGGCGGCGTCCGTCGGGGCGAGGATCACGCCCAGGAGGGCGAGTTCCGCCATCGTGAGCCCGGGCAGCAGGGGCCAGGCCAGCAGCCAGCCCGCGACGATGCTGAGCAGCAGTCCGATCCCGAGCAGCCGTCGGGGCAGGAAACCCCCGGAGGTGAGGTCGCGCCGGCGGACGGTCATGGCGTCGGTGAACAGCACGAGGGTCAGGGCGGCTTCGAGCAGCACCATGATCGGCTCGGCGTCCGGTCCGAGGCTCACCAGGTCGAGGACGGCGGGCCCGAGGAGGATGCCGCAGCCCGTGAACACGATCGCCGACGAGACCGGCGTCGGCGCCAGGCGTCGCGATACGAGGGCGTACGCGGCGGTGACACCCGCCACCGCCGCGACCGTCCACGCGCCGCCGCTCATCGCTCCCCTTCCGTCAGGACGCCCGGGCGCCCGTCGTTCACGTTCCGGACGATGCCGCCCCGGCGGCGGCAGGCTGGTCGGTGTCGCCGTGCCAGGTGGGCCAGCCGAGCAGCCGGGGGCGTTCGGTCACCCAGGCGCGGGTGTCCGTGCCGATCTCCGCGGAGATGAGCGCCTCCAGGAGCCGGGAGCAGCGCAGCACGAGGTCGCGGTGGGCCGGGTCGGAGGCGAGGTTGCGGAGCTCGGCCGGGTCCTCCTGCCGGTCGTAGAGGACGACGTCGTTGTCGGCGAACAGTGCGTCGAGGTCCACCGGGCGGTTGGGGCGCAGGGGGGAGAAGTAGCGGCCGAAGGTGTAGCGCTCGTCGGTGTAGCCGCGGAGGAATCCCCGCTTGGTCCAGTCGGGACGCAAGTCCCCCGACTGGATCCGTTCGCCGGCCTCGGGGTCGGCGAACTCGAACCAGAAGTCGGCGTCCAGGGTCGTGATCGACTCGACCGCGGTCAGCACGCCTTCGCGTACCCGGGCCCCCTCGAGGACCGGGAGCAGGGAGTGGCCCCTGAGTCCGGGGTACCGGTCGGCGATCTGCTCCTGGCCCACGCCCGCGCAGGAGAGCAGGGTCGGGACGAGGTCCACCGAGGACGCGAGCGCCTCGGTCCGGCCGCCTCCGGGGACATCGGGGTGGGAGAGGAGGAAGGGCACGTGGAAGTTCTCGTCGTAGACCAGGTTCCCCTTCTGCCGCAGGCCGTGGGAGCCGGCCATCTCGCCGTGGTCGGCCGTGAAGACGACGACGGTGTCGTCGGCCTGCCCGGTGGCTTCGAGGGCGTCGAGCACGAGTTCGACGCTACGGTCGACGTCGCGCAGAGCGTTGAGGTAGAAGTTCAGGCCGTCGTACCAGTGGGTGTCGTCGGCGACGGGTCCGAAGACGGTCTCCAGCATCCGCGCGAACTCGGCCACGGCGGGGGCCGCGCCGGACAGGTCGTCGTGCAGGCTGGCCGGCAGCGGGAAGTCCCAGCGCTTGCGGTAGACGGGGATGTCGGCCGCCGCCTTCGCGACCACCGCGTGGGCGAGCCCGAACGGCAGCCGGACCTGGGGAGAGCCGCCGTAGTCGAAGCTCATGATGTCGTGCGGGTTCACGAAGTTGACGGCCATGAACCACGGCCGGTCCTCGGCCACCACCGGTGCGCGGTTGCGCAGCCACTTCACGGCCTGTCCCGCGATGACCGGGTCGACCTTCAGACCGGCCCAGGCACCGCCGTCGATGTCGCCCCAGTCGTTGAACTCGCTGAACCCGTACGGCTCCAGGGCGTCCGTGGTCGGCCCGGGGCGGTCCGGGGTGATGTACGCGTTCGAGAGGTGCCACTTGCCCTGGTAGGTGCAGTAGTAGCCGGCCGAGCGCAGCATCGTGCCGAGGGTGCCGAGGGCGGGATCGAGCGGGCGGATGTACGGCATGTTGTCGTTGTCGTAGATCTCGGTGATCGGCAGGTGCCGCCCGGTGTACAGCACGGAACGGGCCGAGCTGCACATCGCCGAGGCCGAGTAGAAGCGGTCGAATGCCGTGCCCCGCGCGGCCAGCCGCTCCCGGGCGGGGAGGGAGAAGCCGTCGGGGCGCGGGACGACGGCCCGCTCCTCGTCGGTGACGATCAACAGGATGTTGGGGCGACGTTCCATGGCCACCAGCCCTCCGGCGTGTTCCGCACCGGTGCGCCCTGGACGGACGGGTGCGGAGGCTCGATCAGTGCCCTCGCCCGAATCTACGGCGGGCCGCCGTCCACCGCTCGCGGGGCGGCGCCCGTCCGGCCCCGTACGGGTGACGCTGTCCCTAGGAGCGCAACTCCCGCTCCGCGACGGAACGGAAATCGCGTGCGGGGTGGCCGGTGAGTCGCAGGACGGTGTCGGTGACCCGGTCCTCGGCCCCCCGGGCGATGTTCCGGTCCATGTCGGCGAGCATCGTGGCGAACTCTTCGGGCATCAGGGCGGTGAGCCGTTCGCGCAGTTCCCGGTACGACACCCCCCGGTGGGCCACGGGCCGTCCGGTGACCTCCGCGACGATCCTGGCGATGTCGTCGTAGCCGAGGGCCTCGGGGCCGGTGAGGACGAGATCGGTGTCGGGGGCGTGCGGGTCGGTCAGGGCGCGGACGGCGACGGCCGCGATGTCCTCGGCGTCGACGAAGCCGACCCGGCCGGTTCCGGTGGCGGTGCTGATGACGCCGTCGGTACGGATTCCCTGGGCGTGCACATGGTCGCCGGTGAAGTTCTGCATGAACCAGGACGGCCGCAGCACCGCCCATTCGTCGAAGACGCCCGGCAGCTCCTTGTGCACCTGGCCCACGGCCGGTCCGCCCTCGGGGACGGCGGAGGAACTCAGCAGCACCGCGCGCCGCACGCCGGCGGCGCGGGCCCTGCGCAGGAAGGGCAGGACGACGACTGCGGGATCGGGGTCGCCGACCGGCGGGATCACGTAGACGCGCTCGGCGCCGTCGAGGGCGGCGGTGTGGCTCGCGGGGTCGTACCAGTCGAAGCGGACCGCCTCGGCTCCGGCGACGGGCGTGCCCCGGCGGCCGGCCGCCCTGACGGCGTGGCCCGCGGCGGCCAGCTGCGCGCAGGTGCGGCTGCCCGTGGTCCCGGTGGCGCCGATGACGAGGGTGGTTCCGGCGGTGGTCATCGGCTGCTCCCGGCGAGGTCGACGCCGGCGTCGAGGACGGCGAGGGGGTTCCAGTAGTCGCGGTACGAGGTGAAGCGCCCGTCCTCGGCGGTGACGACGGCGATGTACGTCATGTCGAAGGGCCGGTCGCCGTCGACGAGCCGGCCGATGCCGCGCATCTCGACGACGACGGTGCGCGGGTCGGTGGTCTCGTGGATCCGCAGGTCGGCCTCGGGGAAGTCGTGGAGGTCGATGGTGGCCGGGTAGGGGCGCATGTAGGCGGCGATCGCCTCGCGTCCGTCGAGTCGTGACGGCATGCCCGGGGGCGCGAAGGGGAACTCCATCACGCCGTCCTCTGCCCAGAGGCCGACCCAGCCGGGGATGTCCTTGTCGAGCAGGAGCCGCAGGCTGTGGCGGTAGAGCTCCGCGGGTGGGGTCGACGGGGATACGGACATGGGTATGCTCCGTTCACAGAGAATACGGACCGGCGGTCCGCTTACGAGAACGATACGGACCCCGGGTCCGCTTTTCAATCGGAGGAGTTCGTGACCCTGCCTCAGCCCGAGCGGAGGACCCGCAAGGACGCGGCGCGCAACCGACAGGCCGTCCTGGAGGCCGCCGACGCCCTCTACGCCCGCTCCGAGCACCCCGAGGACCTGACGATGGCCGACATCGCCGCGGCGGCCGGCGTCGGCAAGGGCACGCTCTTCCGCGCCTTCGGTGACCGCGCGGGCCTGCTCCGCGCGCTGTACGAGGCCCGCCTCGAGCCGCTCCGCGAGGCCGTCGAGACGGGCCCGCCACCTCTGGGCCCCGCCACGCCGCCCCAGGACCGCGTCCCGGCCCTGCTCGACGCCCTCGTCCGCTTCAAGCTCGACAACCGCCCGCTCGCCCTGGCCCTGGAGGAGAGCGGGAGCACGACCGGCCCGTACCAGGCCGCGCACTACGACCACTGGCACGACCGCCTGCGGTCCGTCCTGGAGGAGATCCCCGGCCTCCCCCACCCCGGCTTCACGGCCCACGCCCTCCTGGCCGCCACGCGCGCGGACCTCGTCGAACGCCTGGCGACCGAGGACGGCCTCCCGCGCGATGCCCTCCGCGCCCAACTGGCCGCTTACGCCCGCAGGGTCGTGGGCACGCAGGCGTAGCGGCCAGGGCGTCGGCGCCAGGGCCTGTCCGGCCCTGATCCACCGGACAGGCCCTAGAGGCCGATGTCGCGGCGGTTCATGTCGTCGAGGGACTCGCGGCGGACCAGCGTGCGGGCCGTGCCGTCCTTCACGGCGACGACGGGCGGGCGGCCCACCAGGTTGTACCCGGAGGCCATGGACAGGTGGTACGCGCCGGCCACCGGCACGGCGAGCAGGTCGCCCGGGTGGACGTCCTCGGGCAGCGGGACCTCCTCCGCCAGCACGTCCCCGGCCTCGCAGTGGCGGCCGACGACGGTGACGAGGCGTGGCGCGGCCGTCGAGTGACGGCCGATCAGGCGGGGTGTGTAGCGCACCCCGTAGAGCGCGGGCCGGGGGTTGTCGCTCATGCCGCCGTCGACGGCGACGAAGGTGTGCGACCCGGTGCGCTTGACCGAGAGGACCCGGTAGACACAGACCCCGGCCGGACCCACGACCGCCCGGCCCGGCTCGATCGTCAGGCGTGGCACGGCGAGCTTCGCCCTGCCGCAGCCCTCGTGCAGTTCGGCCAGGACGCGGCCCGCGAGCACCCGCACGTCGAGGACGGCCTCGCCGGGCCGGTAGGCGATGCCGTGGCCGCCGCCGATGTTCAGCTGCGGCAGCTCGACACCGTACTGCTCCCTGATCCGCGCCATCAGGCCGATCAGGCGCCGCACCGCGGCGACGTACGGCTTGACCGAGGTGATCTGCGAGCCGATGTGGCAGTGCAGTCCGACGAGTTCGAGCCGGGGCTGGTCGAGCGTCCGGGCGACCGCGTGCTGCGCGGAGCCGTCCGTGATGGAGAGACCGAACTTCTGGTCCTCCGTCCCGGTCCTGACCTTGGCATGACCGCCCGCCGCGACGCCGGGCACGACGCGCAGCATGACCCGCTGGCGGGAGCCCCGCGGCACGATCGCGGCGAGGCGGGCGAGCTCCGAGGTGCTGTCGACGACGATCCGGCCGACACCGAGGCGTACGGCGGTCTCGAGGTCCTCGGGGCTCTTGGCGTTGCCGTGCAGCACGATCCTCTCGGGCGGGAATCCGGTGGTGACGGCGAGCGTCAGCTCCCCCGCCGAGCACACGTCGAGGCCCAGGCCCTCCTCCTGGACCCAGTGGACCATGGCCCGGCACAGGAACGCCTTCGCGGCGTAGACGACGTCGGCCTCGGGGAAGGCCGTGCGGTACGTACGGCAGCGCTCCCTGACCTCGTCCTCGTCCAGGACATAGACGGGGGTGTCGAACCGGGCGGCGGTCTCGGCGAGCGACACACCGGCGACGCTGACGTCCCCGCCGTGCTCGGGACGCGTGGAGCGGGGCCAGACGGACAGGCCGTCGGTCTCGGTCTCGCGCGCGGCGGGGGCCGGCACGAGGGACGACGTCGAGGACGACGTGGTGGAAACGGACACGACGCCTCCTCAGCCGATCAGCAGGTGGACGCAGGAGACGAGGGCGGCGGCGCCCGTCACGGGCAGGACGCCGACGTGCCGCGGGTCCCACGTCCGCCAGGAGTCCTCGGCGTCGCGGGACTTCGGCACCCTGGGGGCGCAGAGCTGCGGGTCGACGGTGAGCGCGGTGACGCCGAGGGGCGCCACGAGCGCGCGCAGCGCGGGCTCCGAGAGCCGTACGCGCGCGTGGTCCGGGCCGAGCGTGGCGGCGAGCCTGGCCTCGGACGTGAAGGCGACGGCCGTGCGGTCGCCCAGAGGAGTACGGAAGAGACGGGCACTCAAGCCCGCGGGTCCCGACCGGACGGGGACGAGCAGAGGTCCGGCCGGGACGCGTTCGAAAGGCTCGGGATCCTCGGAGTGTTCGGTGTCAGACATGGCAGTGCCTCTCGAAGAAGGTGTCGGAGACGGGGTGCCGCCCGGCCGGTCGGCCGCGCGTGCTCCGAGACGAAGCTATGCCCGCCGGGCCGGGGGCCTGCCACCCCGCTGACGCGCGCTTGACGCGATTCCCCACTCCCGTAACGCGCTCCTGACGGGGCCCGGACCGGCTCGACGCCGCGCCCCCGGCGGGGCCCGGTCGGGCCGCACGCCAGGAGCCCGCCTCCGCCTCAGTGCTCGTGCGCACCGCCGGTGGTCTTCGCGGCCGCCGCGCCGTGGGACCCGTGGTCGCCGTGGCCGGGGACCGTTCCGTCCGGCTTGGCGACCAGGAAGAGACCGGCCATGCCCATGTCGGAATGGCTCTGGACGTGGCAGTGGTACATCCAGGCGCCGGCCCCGACATGCTCCCCCGCGACGACCTGGAAGCCGAAGGAGTCCGCCGGGCCGGTGATCTTGTTGTCGATCACCCGGCTCACGTCCTCCGGGCCGGCCAGGAGTCCCGTGCGGTTGTCGGCCCAGCGGTGACCGTGCATGTGGAAGGTGTGGTAGTACTCGCCGTGGGTGATCATGATGATCTCCACCCGGTCCCCCACCGTGGCGAGGAAGTTCGGCGGGTCGGCCGCGGGCCGGTTGTTGATCGTCATGTCGTTGAAGACGATCGTGAACTGCTTGTCCGGCAGGACATCGCCCTTGCGGCGCACCACCAGGCCGCCGTACAGACCCTTGCGGATGCCTCCGGTGCCGTGGTCCGTGCCCACGACGTGGTCGTGGTAGTGCCAGTACCCGGCGCTGCCGGGACGCCAGGTCCCGTCGGGGCGGCGGCCGGGCGTGTGGGTGCGCCAGGTGTACGTGCGGGTGGCGCCCGGCTCGACGTGGCTACCGCCCATCCGCGTGCCGTCGTTGTCGATGTCGTAGTCCACGCCGTGCGGGTGGAGGCTGACGGCGACGTCCATCAGGTTCTCGAACTCGATGTGCAGGGTGTCGCCCTCGACGATCTCGATCAGCGGACCCGGCACGGTGGCCTTGCCCTTCTCCAGGCCGTACGCCATACGGCCGTCGGCCAACTTCTCGGCGTACAGCTTGAGATGGCGTATCTGGCCGCCCGCCGGGGCAGTTCTGGGTGGGGCGGCCGGTGCGGCGCTGGAGGCGGAGGCGAGAGACAACGATGTCACGCCGGTCGCGGCGACGGCCCCGCCGGCGAGCAGGCGGCGGTTGAAGCTACGTCTGTCCATGTCGAATTCTCCGGTCTTCGGGGGAGATTGACGGGTGCGGAGCCCCTGGGGACGGCCCACACGGTAGCGGGGCGGCTGTCGTTTATCCACATCCAGGACAAAGTCGGTCCGGTTGCGGTCATAGCCCTTGGCGAACCGCGCAAAGAGGTCTAGCTTCAACGGCTGTTGTCGTGACCTCAGAGGGATGGGTGACCCATGATGCGCACACCACATCACCGCGCGAGATCAAGAACAGGCTTCGCCGTGGCGGCACTTGGGGCAGGCGTGCTGACCGCCTCCCTGCTCGGCACGGACCCCGCCTCGGCCAGACCGTATCCCGACCCACCGTCGGCCATGGCGCCGACAACGTTGTCTCTCCCCTCGCCACCGGGCGGGGCGAACGTACGGGTGCTCGTCTTCCACGCCTCGGCGACCGCCGAGTCCCCGACGGTCGACGCGGGGATAGCGGCCGTCGAGTCCATCGGCCTGTCCGGCCCGACGGCCGGGCGCTTCCGTACGGAGGCCACCGACGACCCGGCCGTGTTCACCGACGCGAAGCGGCTCGGCCGCTTCAACGCGGTGGTGTTCCTGACCGGCGGCGGCGATGTGCTCGACCCGGAGCAGGAGGCCGGTCTGGAGGCGTACATGGAGGCGGGCGGCGGGTTCGTCGGCGTCCACGAGGCCGCCCGCACCGAGCCGTACTCCTCCTGGTTCACCGGGCTGGTCGGCGCACGGCCGACCGGCGCGCCGAGCAGCACGCAGCGCGCGGTGGTGGAGGTCGGCGACCGGCAGCATCCGGCCACCAAGTCCCTTCCGCTGGAGTGGAAGCGGCCCGACAAGTGGTTCAACTGGGACCGCAACCCGTCCGGCACCGTGCACACCGTGGCACGGGTCCGGGAGGGCTCGTACCAGCCGGCCGCCAAGCCGAACGGCTGGGACCACCCGGTGTCCTGGTGCCGTGACTACGACGGCGGCCGCTCCTTCTACACCGCGATGGGCGGCACCGTCGACAGCTACGCCGAGACGGACTTCCGCGACCATCTGCGCGGCGCGATCGCCTGGACGGCCCGCGTCTCCCAGGCGGACTGCAAGGCGACGATCGACGCCAACTACACCGCAGAACGCGTCACCCAGCCGAACAAGCCCGGCCAGAACGACCAGATCGGCGAGCCGCACGGCCTGGTCGCCGCGCCCGACGGACGGATCCTGTACATCGGCCGCGGCGGCGCCGACGCCGGCGTGCCGGTGGTCACCGACTGGAACAACCCGGACATCGGCAAGGGCAACGGCGAGGTCCACGTCTACGACCCGAGGACCAAGCTGGTCACCAAGGCCGGCGCGCTCACCGTCTTCGGCAACAAGGGCGGCGGGGACGAGCTGATCAAGAACGAGGAGGGGCTGCTCGGCATCGAGCTCGACCCCGACTTCATGACCAACGGCTGGGTCTACCTGCACTACACCCCGCACTCCCGCATCGACCGCGCCGCCCACATGGGCGAGCGCAGGGTCTCCCGCTTCACCCTCGACCTCGCGACCAACAGGCTCGACCTGGCGAGCGAGAAGGTGCTGCTGAGCTGGCCGGTGCAGATCCACAGCTGCTGCCACGCGGGCGGCGGGATGGCCTGGGACTCGAAGGGCAATCTCTACATCGCCACCGGAGACACCAACTCGTCCGGTTCCAGTGGTGGTTACTCGGGCAACAACCCGGCGCCGAACTTCCAGGGCGTCTCCTTCGCGGACGCCCGGCGCACCGCGGGGAACACCAACAACCTCAACGGCAAGATCCTGCGGATCCACCCCGAGGACGACGGCACCTACACCCTGCCCGCCGGCAACCTCTTCACCGGTGAGGAGACCGAGGAGGGCGGCGGGAAGACCCGCGGCGAGATCTACGTGATGGGCGTGCGCAACCCGGCGCGGATCTCCGTCGACAAGAAGACCGACATCCTCTACGCGGGCTGGGTCGGCCCCGACGCGGGCGCGCCGTCGACGACCTGGGGCCCGGCGAAGTACGACACGTTCGCCGCGATCACCAAGGCGGGCAACCACGGCTGGCCGTACTGCATGGGCAACAAGCAGCCCTACCGGGACCGCGGCCCGGCCGATCCGAGCAAGCCGCTGGGCTGGTACGACTGCGACGCGCCGAAGAACGAGTCGCCGAACAACGACGGCCTGGTGAACCTGCCGCCGGTGACGTCCAACACGATCTGGTACTCGCCGCAGGGCGGCGGCGTGGACTACCCGCGGGACGCGAACGGCGTCCCGAGCTACAAGCAGGAGGAGCAGAAGCTGCTGCTGCCGTGGCTCAAGGGCGGTGGGCAGGCCACCATGAACGGTCCGCTCTACCGCTACGACGCCGCGAGCGGGTCGACGGTGAAGTGGCCGTCGTACTGGGACGGCAAGTGGTTCGTCGGTGACTTCTACGACGGGGACCAGCCGCGGCACGCCGTGCTGACCGATCCGAGGACGGTCGGCAGGGGCGGACTGCCGGTGCACGCCGAGTCGTTGAAGAAGATCGTGCCCGTGGGTCAGGGCGGCATCCGCAACCTGATGGACTGGAAGTTCGCCCCGGACGGCTCGCTGTACGTCCTCGACTACGGGCGGGGCTTCTTCACCTCGCACGCCGACTCCGCGCTGTGGCGCGTGACCTACAAGGGCGGCGGGCCCACCCCGGCCGCGGACCAGCTGGCACGGAAGGCGGCGGTGCAGTGACCAGGAGACCGAGTTCGAGACACCGGGGACCGAGCCTGTGGGCGGCGCTCCTCGCGGCCCTGGCGATGGTCGTGGGGCTGACGTCGGCGACCGCCTACGGCCGGAGCGACGACGGCCGCAGGTCGGCCGCGGCGCAGGTGCTGACCTGGAAGGCGGGCGATCCGATCGACCGCTACCTGGAGTTCCCGACCACGGCGGTGGCGGGCGCGACGACCATCGTCTTCGAGAACAGCACGGCCAGCGGCAACACCACCGGCATGCCGCACACCCTGACGTTCGACGTCTCCGACCCCGAGTACAACAACGACGTCCCGCTGAACATCCTGGCCAACCCGAGCGACGCGAACGGCGGCCGGCACACCGCCGAGGTGACGCTGACACCGGGCCGGTACCTCTTCAAGTGCACGATCCCGGGCCACGGCCAGATGCAGGGCATCCTCACGGTCACGGAGGGCGGCGGAGAGGACACCACCGCGCCGGAGACGACCGCGAAGGTCGAGGGCGACCGCAACGGCGACGGCGCGTACGTCGGGCAGGCGACGGTCACCCTCGGCGCGACGGACGCCGGTTCGGGGGTCGACAAGGTCGAGTTCGCGGTCGGCGCGGACGGCCCGTGGCAGCCGTACACCGTCCCGGTCGTCGTCGACCGGGTCGGGGCGCACACGATCCGCTACCGGGCGAGCGACAAGGCGGGCAACACGGCCGCCGAGAAGACCGCCGCGTTCACGGTCGTCGCCCCGCCCACCGACGACACCACCGCGCCGGAGACCTCGGCGACCGTGACGGGCGAACAGGACGACCAGGGCCGCTACCTCGACATGGCCACCGTGACGGTGACCGCGTCCGACACCGGCTCGGGCGTCAACACCATCGAGTACGCGATCGGCGACGGGGCCTGGCAGCCGTACACCGCGCCCGTGATGGTGCACGAGGCGGGCACGCACACCGTCCGCTACAAGGCGACCGACAAGGCGGGCAACGCCGCCGCCGCGAAGACGGTGAGCTTCGCGGTCGTGCCCACGCCCGATCCCGACACGACCGCACCCGAGGTCTCCGCCACGGTCTCCGGGCAGCGCGACTCCGACGGCGCGTACATCACGAGCGCCATCGTGACGCTGTCGGCGACCGACGCGGGCTCGGGCGTCGAGCGGATCGAGTACTCGCTCGACGGCGGCCCCTATCTCGCCTACACCGCACCGGTGTTCGTCGACCGCGTCGGCCGTCACACGGTGCTGCACCGGGCGACGGACAAGGCGGGGAACACGTCCGCGGCCGGCAGTGTCGCGTTCACCGTCGCCGAGGGCGGCGGGGTGCCCGCGCCCCAGTGCCCCGAGTTCGACGAGCGGTCGACGGTCATCGTCGGGACGGTCGACACCGGTGTCCCCAACCGGATGACGAACCGGCGCTGCACCATCAACGAACTCATCGAGGACGAGAAGGACTGGTCCTCGCACGCGCTGTTCCTCAAGCACGTCGACACGGTGGTCGACCGGCTGCTCGCCGACGGTGTCATCGACACCCGCGAGCACAGGAAGATCTACCGTGCCGCCAAGCAGTCGGGCATCGGCAAGCCGGGCCAGACCGAGGGGTACCGCGATCTGTTCGACGGCACGCCCGGCTCCTTCTCCCAGTGGCAGCACGTCGGCGGCGGACGGTTCGACCTGTCCGCGGACGGCGCCATGACCAGCAGCACCACGGTGCCGGGCATGGGCATGCTGTGGTTCCCGCAGCGGCAGTACGGCGACTTCTCGCTCAAGCTCCAGTGGCGCGACGACGCCCCGGGCGCCGCGAACGCCAACGGCGGTGTCTTCGTGCGCTTCCCGTACGTCCACGACAACCCTGAGGAGCCGCGCCCGGAGTGGGTCGCCATCAAGTACGGCCATGAGATCCAGGTTCTCGACCGGCCCGACGGCGACATGTACAAGTCGGGTTCGATCTACGGCTTCGACCGCGTGGGCCTGGCCGGCGCGGGCGTGACGCCCAAGGGCACCTGGAACGACTACGAGATCAGGGTGGAGGGCCAGCACTACTCGGTCTTCCGCAACGGCAAGCTGATCAACGAGTTCGACAACACCGGTGGTCAGCTCTTCCAGCCGCCGCGTGGCGACGACCCGGGCACGGACGGCCGGCGGTACGCCTCCGGCTACATCGGCCTCCAGGTCCACGGCACCACGGACGTCATCTCGTACCGCAACATCCGGGTGAAGCAGCTCTAACCCGGGCCGCACCACGCGGCCCCCTCCCCCGACGGGGAGGGGGCCGCGCCATGCCCGCGCTCAGGAGGGCAGGTTCTGCTCCGCCCAGACGACCTTGCCCACCTCGGTACGACAGGTGCCCCAGCGGCGGCAGAGCATGTTGATGAGCTGGAGGCCCCTTCCGCCCTCGTCGCTGAGGTCCGCGTGCTGGATCTGGGGCAGGTCGGGGCCGGTGTCCGACACCTCCACGACGAGCCGTTCGCCCCGCAGCAGTCGCAGCCGACCGGGGCCGTTGCCGTACCGCAAGGCGTTGCCCACGAGTTCCGACACGACGAGTTCGCAGACGTCGGCGAGCTCGGTCAGCTCCCACTCGGTCAGCTGGTCCGTGACCAGGCGCCGGGCGACGGACGCGGCGCGCCCCTCCCTCGGCAGCTCCCACTCGCGCAGCTCGTCCGGGGTGCCCAGGGTGGTCGTCGCGCCCAGGAGGACGGCCTCGTCGAAGCGGGGTGCGTCGGCCGGGGCGCGCTCGAGGAGACCGCCGCGTTCGAGTGCCTCGGGCGTCAGGCCGCGCGCCGCGGCCCGCAGGCGCTCCAGCTGGTGGTCCAGGTCCGCCCGCCGGGACTTGACGAGACCGTCGCTGTAGAGCACGAGACGGCCGCCCTCCGGCACCTTCAGCCGGATCGGGTCGTAGGGGATCACCCCGGCGCCGAGCGGGGCGCCGACCGGTACGTCGACGAACTCGGCACCGCCGTCCCCGTCGAGGAGGAGCGGGGGCAGGTGCCCGGCGCTGGCCAGGGTGTACGTGGCGTCGGCGGGGTCGAAGACCGCGCAGAGGAACGTGGCGACCTGCTCGTCCTCCAGGTCACGGGTGGCGAGGTCGAGCCGCGCGAGGACGCGTTCGGGCGCCATGTCCAGGGTCATCAGGGTGCGGGCGACCGCCCGCAGCCGGCCCATGGTGGCGGCGGCGGGCAGCCCGTGCCCCATGACGTCGCCCACCATCAGGGCCGTCCGCCCGCCGGGCAGGGCCATGACGTCGTACCAGTCGCCGCCGACGCCGTGGTGCGCGGTCGAGGGGGCGTACTCGGCGTGGACGCGCAGGCCCGGGGTCACCGGGGTCGCGCGCGGCAGCAGGGTGCGCTGGAGCGAGACGACGCGCTCGCGCTCGCGCCCGTACAGCCGGGCGTTGTCGATGTAGACGGCGGCCTGGGAAGCCAGGTGCTCGGCGAGCGCGAGGTCGGTGGAGGAGAACGGCGGGGTGCCGCGGCCGCGTACGAAGTCCGCGCTGCCGAGCAGCAGGCCGCGGGCGATCAGCGGGACGGCCAGGTAGCTGTGCACTCCGGTGGAGCGCATCGTCTCGGCGGCGCTCTCGGTCGGCGCGACCCGGAGGTAGTCGGCGTCCCCCATCCGGCTCACGAGCACGGGCCTGCCCTGTCGCAGGCAGTAGCGGTGGAGCAGCGTCTCGTGGGCCTCTTCGGACCGGACGAAGGTCTCGCCCACGGGCGTGGCCTCCAGGGTGGACAGTTCGTCGACGGCGCACAGGGCGATGGCCCGCATGGGCGGCACGCCCGTGCCGGTCCACCGTGAGCCCTCGTCGCCCCGCAGGACGCTCTCCAGGATGTCGACGGCGGCCCCGTCGGCGAAGCCGGGCACGGTGAACTCCGCCAGCTCCTGGGCGGTGCGCTCCAGGTCCAGGGTGGTGCCGATCCTGGACCCCGCGGAGTTCAGCCAGGCGAGCCGGCCCCGTGTGCTGATCCGGTCCAGGGGGACCTCGCCCGCGCTCGACGCGAGCCGCTTGAGGGCCCCGGCCGAACGGAACAACGCCGTACCGTTCCCGGCCGAAGCACGGCGCGTCAGGCGCCGTCTCCCGTTGCCGCCACTCACTCTTTCGGCCTCCAGACAGGAATTCGACCGCTGTTGGTGCCCAGCATGCACCTCTTCCCCGCCGATTGGGACGATCTCGACGGGCAGCGTTCGCCGACGGCGCGGCTTTCTTCCCCAGCCGGTCAGCCGAAGTCGGGGATCGGGTGCTCGGGAGCGAGTGCCGCCGCGATGCGCTGGGCGATCACATGGGCGGTGTGGCCGTCGGCGGCGGCGGGGCCCTGGGTGGTCGAGACGGCGATGGCGAGGCGCTCGGACGGGAGGTAGTCCATGGACGCGGAGTAGCCGAAGAAGAGGGGGTGCTGGGAGATCCAGTCGCCGAGCACGACGACGCCCATGCCGTAGTGGGTGGCTTCGGTGTTGGCCAGGCAGACGGTCGCCGGGCAGGTGGGGGTCGCGTGGCCGAGGCCGACCGTCCCCGGGTTCAGGAGTTCGCGGTACGAGGACGGGGAGAGCAGTTCGCCCGAGCCGATGGCGGCGGCCGAGCGGGCCAGGTCGCAGATGTCGGTGGTCTGGACGGCTCCGGGGGCGGTCGTCCACGAGGGGTTCCAGAAGGTGGACTCCTCGTAGATGCCCCGGTCGTCGGAGAAGGCGTGCAGCACGGGTTCCGGGATGTCGGGGGTGAAGCTGTTCGTGGTCTCGCGCAGCCCGAGCGGGCCCATGATCTGGCGCCGGAGCAGGACGTCGAGCCGGGTGCCGGTGATCTTCTCCAGGGCGGCGCCGAGGAGGACGAAGTTGGCGTGGGAGTAGTTCCAGTTCGTGCCCGGGTCGTACCAGCGCGGTTGGCCGGTGGAGAGGGCCACCACCTCCTTCGCCGTCCACTGCCGGAACGGGTGACCGTAGACGGTCTGCTGGAACTCCGGGAGGGGGACGTAGTCGGCGAGCCCGGTGGTGGACGCGGCCAGCATGCGCAGGGTGATCCGCTCGCCGTTCGGCAGGTCGGGCAGCCAGCGCGCGACGGGGTCGTCGAGGCCGACCTTGCCCTGGTCGACCAGGCGCAGCAGGGCCGTTCCCATGTAGCTGATGGCCACGTTGCCGTTGCGGAAGTGCATGGCGGGGTCGGCCGGTACACCCGTCATCGACTCGCCGAGCGCGGTGGTGACGAGGTCGCGCCCGTCGACGGTGACGCGCACGATCACCGACTTGAGGTCCATCTCCGTCCTGGCCTGTTCGGCGACGCGCAGGACCTCACGGGCCGGCCCGTCCTTCGCGGGGCGGGAGCTGGTGCACGCACCGCGGCGGTGGCCGTCTCCCGCCGCGGCGTCGGTGGTCGTGACCGTGGCGCCGAGGGCGACGAGCGCGGTGAGCGCGGCGACGAGGGCGCGGCGGGACCGCGTGGTGGATCGGGCTGGGGTCATGGCCGGAGTATCGGCCGGGAGCGCCGGTACGGCGGGGCGGCGGCGGCCGACCCGCACGGACGTCACCCGCAAAGTCGCACGCACGCCCCGGCGGACGATGTCAGCGGACGACGTCGAAGACCTGCTTCTGCAGCCCGTTGGGATAGGCCTCGTACTCGACGAGCTTCAGCCTCTGGACGTCCTTGTCGGTGGTGCTGAAGAGCCGCTTCCCGGCGCCGAGCAGCAGCGGGAAGACCAGCAGGTGGTAGCGGTCGATGAGGCCGGCGTCCGAGAGGGCCTGGTTCAGCGTCGCGCTGCCGTGGACGATGATCGGGCCGCCCTCGGTCTCCTTCAGCGCGGCGACCTCGTCGAGCGAGCGCAGGATCGTGGTGTCGCCCCAGTCGGAGACCAGCCGGTCGTCGGTGAGGGTGGTGGAGACGACGTACTTCGGCATCACCTTGTACTCGGCGAACTCCTCCATGGCCGGCCAGACGGGGCTGAACGCCTCGTAGCTGACCCGGCCCAGCAGCATCGCGGCGGCTTCCCGCTGCTCGCGCCCCTTGATCTCGTACGCCTCCGGGAGGAACTCGGCGTGCTTGAAGGTCCAGCCGGAGTTGCGGTAGCCGGGCTCGCCGCCCGGCGCCTCGACGACACCGTCGAGCGAGATGAAGGCCGTGCTGATCAGCGTGCGCATGTGGTGTCCCTGACGGTCGTGGTCGTGGAGCCGGTCGATGGGCCTCAGCATCACACCTCGCCCCGGGCGACACGGGGACGTCGCGGCGTTGCGTCGCGGCGCTCCGTCCGGCAGCGCTCCGTCTCGCAGGGCCACCGGGCTGCCCGCATACTGGGACCGGAATCCTCCCCCGCAGGAGGGCCTGTGGACCCGAGACTCCGAGGGGTCGCCCACCGTCCCTGGGGCGACGCTCCCGACGGCACGGCGTGGCGACTCGTGCGTGTGCTCCCGTTCGTCCTGCTGGGCCTCGGTGTCGCCTTCCAGCTCGCCACGCCGAAGGAGCTGACCGGCACCCCGCTCTTCGTCTCCGCCCCTCTCATCGCGGCGCCGCTGTTCACCGCGTGGGCGACCGCGCTCTTCGGCGTGTTCGGCCTGGTCGCGATCGTGCTCCTGCACGCGTCGATGCCGACGATGGGCGGCAGCGGCGCGAACCTGGGGCTGCTCACGGAGGCCGCCACCATCGTCTTCGTGACGGCCATCGCCGTTCTCCTGCACCGTGTCGTCCGGCGCAGCCGTGAGCGCCTCGCCACGGCCAGGGGCGTGGCCGAAGCGGCCCAGCGGGCCGTCCTGCCGACTCCACCGAGCCGTGTCGACGGGCTGCGGCTCGGGGTGCGCTACGAGGCCGCCCAGGAGGACACCCTGATCGGCGGGGATCTCTACGCGGCGAGCGCCTGCCCGCACGGGGTCCGGCTGCTCATCGGCGATGTCAGGGGCAAGGGCCTCGGGGCGATCGAGACCGTGTCCGTGCTCCTGGGCGCCTTCTGGGAGGCGGTGGACCGGGAGCCGGAGCTGTGCGCCGTGATGGAGAGCCTGGAGCGCGCGCTGACCCGGGAGGGCGCCCGCCGCAGCGGCATCGACGACCTGGAGGGGTTCGCCACCTGCGTGCTCGTGGAGATTCCGCCCGGTCACGAGGTCGTCCGCGTCGTCAACCACGGGCATCCGGAACCGCTGCTGCTGACCGGCGGCGGCGTCACAGGCCTCACGCCCCGGGAGTTCGCCCTGCCCCTGGGGCTCGGGGGCGCCGACTCCGGCCCGGCCGCCGCGGACGTCTGGCGGTTCCCGCCCGAGGCGACGCTGCTGCTCTACACGGACGGGCTCTCCGAGGCCCGTGACGCCGCCGGAGCCATGTACGAGCCGGCCGAGCGGCTGCGCGGCCGCAGTTTCTCCTCGCCCGACCGGCTGCTGGCCGCGCTCGTGTCCGACGTGCGGCGCCACGCGGACGGCGGTGCGTCGGACGACATGGCGCTGCTGGCCGTGCAGCGGCCCTCGTGAGGTCGGTCCTGGTGGAGCTCAGTTCTTGTCAGGGTCAGTCCTTGTCAGGGTCAGTCCTTGTAGTCGGGGCAGGTCCGGTCGAGCAGGCGCAGCATCGCCGCCCAGGCGAGGTCGTACGCCGCGTCGTCCTGGAAGTCCGCCGAGGCCTCGCCCGCCAGCTGCCGGGCGGTGTACTCGCAGATCTCGGCCGACGGGACGGTGAGGGCCGCGCCGCCCGCCTGCGCCGTGACCTGGATCTCGCAGGCGCGCTCCAGGTAGTACATGCGCAGGAAGGCCTGGGCCGCGCTCTCGCCGACCGTCAGGAGACCGTGGTTGCGGAGGATCAGGGCCGGGTGGCCGCCGATGTCGGCGACCAGTCGCCGCTGTTCGTCGAGGTTGAGGGCGACGCCCTCGTAGTCGTGGTAGCCGACGCGGTCGTAGAACTCCATCGACATCTGGTTCAGCGGAAGCAGTCCGCTCTCCTGCGCGGCGACGGCGCAGCCCGCCTTGGTGTGGGTGTGGAGCACGCAGTGGGCGTCGGGGCGGGCCGCGTGGATCGCGCTGTGGATCACGAAGCCGGCCGGGTTGACGGGGTACGGGGTCGGCTCGACCGGGTTGCCGTCCAGGTCGATCTTCACCAGGTTCGAGGCGGTGATCTCCTCGAAGAGGAGCCCGTAGGGGTTGATCAGGAAGTGGTGGTCGGGGCCGGGCAGCCGCAGCGAGATGTGCGTGAAGATCAGGTCGGTCATCCGGAAGTGCGCGACGAGCCGGTACACGGCGGCGAGTTCGCGGCGCAGCCTCGTCTCCTCGTCCGCGGCGGCGGCCGTGAGCGGGGGAAGGGGTTCGGCGACGGTCATGCGGGGGCTCCTGCGGTGGTGGGGTCGACGACGGGCGTGAGGGGGCGCCCGGTGCGGTGCCAGGCGAGGACGTTCTCGGCGGGGCGGCAGACGTAGCCGCGGCGCGAGGTGTCGGACAGGTAGGCGCTGTGCGGGGAGAGCTGGATCCGGGGGTGGCCGCGCAGCGGGTCGTCGGCCGGGGGCGGCTCGACCGGGAAGACGTCGAGGGCCGCGCCGGCCAGGCGGTGGGAGTCGAGGGCCGCCACCAGCGCGGCGGGGTCGACGAGTTCGCCGCGCGCGACGTTCACGAGGAAGCCGCCGGGGCGCATCCGCTCCAGGAGCGCCGCGTCGACCAGGCGGTTCGTGCCCGGGGTCAGCGGCACGTGGAGGGAGAGGACGTCGGAGGCGGCGGCGAGGGCGCCGAGGTCCTCGTACCGTTCGACGCCGGCGGGCCAGTGGGCGGGGTCGGTGTGCGGGTCGTAGGCCGCGAGGCGGCCGAAGACGGGGGTCGCGAGCGTCGCCAGCGCCCGGGCGATGCGGCCGAGGCCGACGAGTCCCAGCGTCAGTTCGCTCGCGCGGCGCGGGAGCTGGGGCTGTCCGGCGAACTCCGCGTTCCAGCCGCCCGCGCGGACGACGGCGTCGGCCTGCGGCAGCCGCCGCAGCAGCGACAGCGCGGAGGCGAGCGCGTGCACGGCCACGTCCTCGGTCGCCACGTCGGGCAGGTTCGTCACCCACAGGCCCCTGCGGCGGGCCTCCTCCGTGTCGACCATGTCGTACCCGGCGGACATCGTGGCGAGGATCCGCACCCGGGGCAGCCGGTCGAGCAGCGCGGCGTCGATCCGCGCGTAGCCGACGACGAGGGCGTCGGCGTCGTGGGCGGTCTCGGCCAGGACGTCGGGGTCCCGGCTCCCGGCGACGCGGACCTCGAAGCCCGCGTCCGCGAGCAGCCGGATCCCCGGCCGCGGGTCCAGGTCCTCGGTGTCGGTGAACACGGCAACGGGACGGCTCACGGGACTCCCCTCTTCACTCTGATGGACGATTCGTTCGCCTGAATCGCCAACAAATTACGTTTCGGCAGTTTGGGATGTCCAGAGCAGCCGATACCGGAATCATGTGACGCGTGTCACGATCGATTCAGCACCGTCGACCGGTGCCGGAGAATGACGTCGGAACCCGCCCCGAGTCCCGAACGAGGGAGAACACCCTGTGGACCTGGACCCCATCGATCTGGCCATCGTGCGCGAGCTGCAGGCCGACGGACGCCTCACCTACGAGGCGCTCGCCCAGCGCGTCGGGCTCTCCCGGCCGGCGACCCGTGCCCGCGTGCAGCGCCTCCTGGAGCCGGGAACCGTGCGGGTGGTCGCCGTCGTCCACCCCGCGATCCGCGGGCTGACCGCGTCCGCGCACCTCTCGATCGACGTGCACGGCCCGGCGGAGCCCGTGGCACGGGCGATCGCCGCCATGCCGCAGGCCCCCTTCGTCACCCTCACCGCCGGCCGGGCCGCCATCATGGCCGAGCTGCGCACCCCGGGCTTCGACGCGCTCGACCGGACGATCGAGGCCGTGCGCTCGGTCCCGAACGTGGCGTCGGTCGACCCGCTCATCAGCACCCGCCACCTCAAGGACCCGTACCTGATGGCGGACGACCCGACGGTCTCGGAGCTCGACGAGACCGACCTGCGCCTCCTCGACGCCCTGGAACAGGACGGGCGGCTGCCGTTCGCCGACCTCGCCGAGCGCGTCGGCCTCTCCCCCGGCGCCACCCGGGCGCGCACCCTCCGCCTCCTGGAGGGCGGCGTGGTCAAGGTGCTGGCCCTGATCCGGCCCGAGGTCCTGGGCCTCGGGCTGCTCTGCGGCTTCGCGGTACGCGTGGAGGGCGCGCGTGAGCCGGTCGCCCGGCAGCTGGCGGACTGGGAGCAGGTCTCCTTCCTGTCGGCCTGCGTCGGGCGCGCGGAGCTGGTCGGCACGATCACCGCCGAGTCCCTCGGATCGGCGCGGGCCACGCTCGACGCCGCCCGCGCCCTGCCGGGCGTACGGGGGGTGGAGAGCTGGGTCCACCTGGACCTCGTCAAGGAGCGCTACGACCTCGGCACCCCAGCGACGTAGCAGTCCGGACACCCGCCCCCGGCGGCCCGGACACCCACCGCCCGGCGGCCCGGACACGCACGTCGCGGCGGCACCGTCGGCCGCGACACCCCCGCCACAGACGATCCGTAGGTGAATCGATCTCAGACTTACGAAGAGTTTTTTCTGTTCACCTCTGGCCAACGCGTCGTTCGTTCCTTATCGTCCTCACGAACGATTCAGCCGTTCTGGCACCCTTGGCCGAAAGCAGGCTCCCCTCATGCACCACCCCCTCCCCCGGACCCGCGCCGAGCGCACCCTCCTCGTCACCGGTGCGGCCGTCGCCGTGCCCGGCACCGACGTGCGGGCCGAGGCCCTCGCCGTCCGCGGCGACCGTGTCGTCCACGTCGGCACGGCCGCCGACGCCCGCGCCGCGCTCGGCGGCAGCCCCGACGAGCACCTGGAGCTCGACGGCGGCCTGGTCCACCCGGGCTTCGTCGACGCCCACTGCCACCCGGTCATGTACGGCCAGGCGCTCGCCTGGGTCGACTGCCGCCCCGAGCGCGTACCGGACATCGACACGCTCGTCGCCGTGCTGACCGAGGCCGCCCGCGAGCTGCCGGCAGGCGTCCCGGTCCGCGGCTTCGGCTACGAACACCGCCGTCTCGCCGAGCGCCGCCACCCCACGTGCCACGACCTCGACCGGATCGCCACCGACCGCGAGGTGTACGTCATGAACGCCTCCGGTCACGGCGGCGTCGTCAACTCCCACACCCTGCGCGCCTGCGGCATCGCGGCCGGCACCCCGGACCCCGAGGGCGGCTCGATCGGGCGGTTCGCCTCCGGCGAGCCCGACGGGCAGCTGTGGGACGCCGCCTGCGACCTGCTCACCGGCCCCGGCGGCGTGAAGATCGGCAACCACGGCCCGAACTTCCACCTCTCCGAGCCCGACGCGATCATGGCCGACCATCTGATGCGGGCCCAGGAGACCTTCCTGGCCGCCGGGGTGACGACGGTCGGCGACGCCCAGGCCTCGCGCCGGGAGATGGAGACCTATCTGCGCGCCCGCGCGGACGGCTCGCTGCGCATGCGCGTCTCGGCGTACCTCACCTCCGCCCTGCTCGACACCGCCCTCGACCTCGGGGCGGTGCGCGGCTTCGGCGACGACCTGTTCCGCGTGCAGGGCGTGAAGTTCTACGCCGACGGGACGCTCGGCGGCTGGACCGCGTACTTCCCCGAGGGCTACGCGGCCGACTGCTGCCACCACGGGCAGCTCTACCACTCGGCCGAGGAGTACGCCGAGATCATCGCGAAGGCGCACCGGGCCGGGCTCCAGACCGCCACCCACGCGCAGTCCCCGTTCGCGATCGGCATGGTCCTCGACGCGATCGAGAAGGCCCAGGCGGACGTTCCGCGCGCCGACATGCGCCACCGCATCGAGCACTGCGGCCTGCCGACCGACGAGCAGATCACGCGCATGGGCGAGCTGGGCGTCGTCCCCGTCATGCAGCCGCAGCACCATCTCCGAACCGGCGACGGCACGCTGACGGCCGTCGGCGACCTCGGCCACCGCTACAACCCGGCAGGCCCCTGCCTGCCCGCCGGTGTCCCGGTCGTGTTCAGCTCCGACGCGCCGGTCGCCCCGCCCGCCCCGCTGGAGGCCGTCTCCGCGGCGGCGACCCGCCGCACCGTGCTCGGCACGGTCCTCGGCGACGCGTCGCTGCGCGTCCCGGTCGCCGACGGCCTGCACGCCCACACCGCCGCGGCCGCCGCGGCCCTGCACCGCGAGCACGCCGTCGGCGCCCTCGCGCCCGGGATGCTCGCCGACTTCGTCGTGCTGGACGCGGACCCGCTGCTCACCGACCCGGCCGCGCTCACCTCCATCGGCGTGCGCGAGACCTGGATCGGCGGCGAGCGCGCCTGGGCGGCCCCGGGCCGCTGACGCCCAACCCCTCGCGAGTCGGCGGCTCCCTCACGGCCACGCCCTCACCCGCGCTCCCCGCACTCCCCGCGCGCCTCTCCCCCGCCGTACCCCCGTCCCCGTCCCCGTTCCCGTCCCCCGCTCCCCGCCCTGCCGGAGGCCCCCGTGTCCCAGTCCCCAGCGGCACGCCCGCAGAACCCGATGAGAGCCGCGCTCGCCGCGCTCGTCGGCACATCCATCGAGTGGTACGACTTCTACGCGTTCGCCACCGCCGCCGCGATCGTCTTCGACGACGTCTTCTTCCCCGCCGACATGCCCCCGGCTCTGCGGACCCTGTCCGCGTTCGGTACCTTCGCGGTCGGCTTCCTGCTCCGCCCTCTCGGCGGCATCGTCTTCGGGCACATCGGTGACCGGGTCGGCCGCAAGAAGACCCTCGTCATCACCCTGCTCATGATGGGCGTCGCCTCCTTCGCCATCGGTCTGCTCCCGACGTACGCCCAGGTCGGCGTCCTCGCCCCGATCCTGCTCATCATGCTCCGCCTCATCCAGGGCATCGCGATCGGCGGCGAGTGGGGCGGCGCGGTCCTCGTCGCCGTGGAGAACGCCCCCAAGGGGCGGGCCACCTTCTTCGGCTCCTTCGCCCAACTCGGCTCCTCGGTCGGCGCCCTGCTGTCCACCGGCGCCTTCTCCCTGATGAGCCTCTGGGGCGACGAGGCCTTCGACAGCTGGGGCTGGCGCGTGCCCTTCCTCGCCTCCGCCGTCCTCGTCGTCATCGGCCTCGTCATCCGGCTGAAGCTGGAGGAGGCCCCGGTCATGGCCGAGATCAAGGCCCGGAACACCGCCACGGCCGAGACGAAGCTCCCGCTCGTGGAGGTCCTCCAGACCTCCTGGCGCACCGTCCTCGTCGGGGTCTTCGCGCTCGCCACGGCGACCGGCGGCTACTACGTGGTGACCAGCTATCTCCTGGCGTACGGCACGGGCGAGCTGGAGCTCTCCGAGTCGATGCTCCTGAACGGCCTCTCCCTGGCCGCCTTCCTGGAGCTCGTCGTGACCCCGGGCCTGTCCTGGCTCGGTGACCGCATCGGCGCGCACAAGGTCGTCGTGGCGGGCCTCGCGGGCGTCATCGTCCTGTCCGTCCCCCAGTTCCTCGCGCTCGGCACCGGGAGCGTGGCCCTGATCTACCTGAGCATGCTGGCGATGCGGCTCGTGATGTCCGCGCTGTACGGACCGATCGCGGCCATCCTCGCCGAGGGCTTCGAGCCCCGGGTGCGCTACACCGGAATCTCGCTCTCCTACCAGGTCTGCAACATGATCTTCGGAGGCTTCGCCCCGCTGGCCGCGGTCTCGCTCACCGCCCTCGCGGGCGGCCACTACTGGCCGGCGGCGGCACCGCTCATGGCCGTCTCCGCGATCGGCATCTGGTGCACGCTCCGGCTGCGCCGACTCGCCACGGGCGCCCCCGAGCCGGACGGCGCGGCGCCGCGGCCGGTGGAGGCGACCGTGCCGGTGGCGTGACCGGCTCCGCTCGGCAGAGGCCGGGGTCATGGGCGTCCGCGCCCGTGGCCCCGGCCGCCGTTCTCCCCGCGTGGCGGATGGGACGTTCACCGTGGCGGATTGGACGTTCCACCGAGGGAGTTCGGCGTCCATGGTCGGGAACACGCATTGTCCGTCGGGGGCTTCGGCGTCTTGGATGGCCGGGATCAGAGGGATCCGACCGCGGCGATCGCGGCGCGTGGGTCCGAGGCAGGCGCGGAAAGAAGCGGATGGCATCCATGCTCGACGGCTGCACGCCCTGGCCCGAGGAGTTCGTCGACCGCTACTGGTCGGTCGGGCTCTGGCGCGGCAACACGCTGGACAACCTCCTGCGCGGCTGGGCCCTGCAGTACGGCCCCCGGACGGCGCTCGTCCACCAGGACACCCGCCTCACCTACGCGGCCCTGAACCGGCGTGTGGACCGCATGGCCGCCGGCTTCCGGCTGCGCGGACTGCGGCCGGGGCAGCGGGTGGTCGTCCAGCTGCCGAACGTTCCCGAGTTCGTCGTCACCGCGTTCGCGCTGATGCGCGCGGGGGCGGTCCCCGTGTTCTGCCCGCTCGCGCACCCCGCCGCCGGGGTGGCCGAGCTCGTGCGGGTCACCCAGGCCGTCGGCTATGTCGCCGCGTCGGACCACCCCTTCTTCGACCACACGGCGCTCGCGGCGGACATCGCGGCCCGATGGCCCTTCCTCCGGCGGGTGTTCACCCTGGAGGCGCCCGAGGACGCGTCCCCGTACGGCGGTCTGACCACCGACCCGTCGGGCTGCCAGTACGGCCCCCTGGCCTCCGTCGACGCCGCCCCCGAGCCGGCGCTCGTGCAGAGCGCCGACCAGGTCGCCTTCTTCCTGCTGTCGGACCGCGGCACCGAGCGGCCCCCGCTCGTTCCGCGCACCCACGACGACTTCGCCTGTCAGGCGCTCGCGGCCGCCGATCTCGTGGCGCTCACCGAGGACGACGTCTGTCTCGTCGTGCCGCCCGCCGAGTCGCCCTTCGCTCTCGGCACCCCCGGTATCGTCGGCACTCTGTCGGCCGGCGGCACCGTGGTCCTGGCCGGCACCGCGGATCCCACCGAGTGCCTGCCGCTCGTCGAGCGGGAGCGGGTCACCGTCACGTCGGTGCCGGCCGAGGTGGCCCGGGCCTGGCTCGACGCGCACGCCGCGGTCCCGGCCGACCTGAGCAGCCTGCGGCTCGTCCAGCTCGACGGCGCGCCCGCGGACCGGGCGACCGCCGAACAGGTCGGCGCCGCCTGGGGCTGCCGACCGCAGCAGGTCTTCGGCATGGCAGAGGGGGTGCTCCTGCTCACCCGGCCCGCCGATCCGGACGGGACCGCGCTCGGCACACAGGGCCGTCCGCTCTCGTCCGACGACCAGCTCCGGATCGTCGACGCCGACGGCGGGAACGTGGCCGACGGGGAGCCCGGGGAGCTCCTCGCCCGTGGGCCGTCCACCCCGCGCGGCTACTACCGGGAGCCGGAGTGGAACGCACGCTCCTTCACCGCCGACGGCTGGTTCCGGACCGGCCGGCTCGCGCGGCGCACGGCGACGGGCGACCTGGAGGTGACCGGACGCCTCGCCGAGCGTGACGCGGGAGACTCAAGCTCTTGACCTGAACACGACATGGACGGTTGACTCCCCTCAGGATCTGGTCCAGACCAGCACTCGAATCACGCACCCGAATCGAGGCCCCCCATGTCCCTGCTCTCGCGCGCCCGCCCCCGCGCCGTACGGCTGGCGGCACTCGCCACCGCCGCGGTGACGCTCGCCCTCGGCTGGGGCCCGGCCACCTCCACCGCCCCCGGGACCGCTCAGCAGATCGCCCCGGCGGCGGGCGTCCAGGCCGTCACCTTCGAGGACACCTTCGACGGCCCGGCCGGCGCCGGGGTCGATCCCGGCAAGTGGCAGACCGAGACCGGGGACAACGGCGGCAACAACCACGAGCGCCAGTGGTACACGCCCGGCGCCGCCAACGCCGCCCTCGACGGCGAGGGCAACCTGGTCATCACCGCCCGCCGCGAGAACCCGGGCAACTACCAGTGCTGGTACGGCCGGTGCGAGTACACCTCGGCACGGCTGAACACCGCCGGGCGGTTCACCCAGACGTACGGGCATGTCGAGGCCCGGATGAAGGTGCCGCGCGGGCAGGGCATGTGGCCCGCGTTCTGGATGCTCGGCCACGACATCGGCCAGGTCGGCTGGCCGAACAGCGGTGAGATCGACATCATGGAGAACGTCGGCTACGAGCCCTCCACCGTCCACGGGACCCTGCACGGCCCCGGCTACTCGGGCGGCGGTGGCATCGGCGCCGCGTACACCCTCCCGGGCGGCCGCGCCTTCGCCGACGACTTCCACACCTTCGCGGTCGACTGGTCGCCGGGCGCCATCACCTGGAGCGTGGACGGCCAGGTCTTCCAGCGGCGCACCCCCGCCGATCTCGGCGGAAAGCAGTGGGTCTTCGACAAGCCCTTCTTCCTGATCCTCAACCTCGCGGTCGGCGGTGACTGGCCGGGGAACCCGGACGGTTCGACGCCCTTCCCGAACCACCTGGTCGTCGACCACGTCCGGGTCACCACCTCGGACGGCGGAGGCGGCGGCCCCACCGGAACCTTCACCGGACTCGCCGGCAAGTGCCTGGACGTGGCGGGCGCGCAGACCGCGAACGGCACCCAGGTCCAGCTCTACACCTGCAACGGCACCGCCGCCCAGCGCTGGACCCTGCCCGGCGACGGCACGGTACGGGCCCTCGGCAAGTGCCTGGACGTCGACGCCGCCTCCACCGCCCCCGGGGCCAAGGTCCAGCTCTGGGACTGCAACGGCAGCGGCGCCCAGCGCTTCGCCTACAACGGCACCACCCGGGACCTGGTGAACATCCCGGCCGACAAGTGCGTGGACGTCCGCGACAACAACCCTGCGGACGCGACCCCCGTCCAGACCTGGTGGTGCAGCGGCAACGCCAACCAGAAGTGGACCTTCACCAGCTGACACCCCCGAGGCCCGGACGCCCTCCCCGGCATGCGAGCCACGGCGGAAGTCGCGAGACTGGTCCCATGGCGCACAAGGCATTCCTGGAGGGCGGCCCGGCCGACCTGCCGGCCCGGGTCGTCCCGATCGAGACCCCCGGCCAGGACCTGAAGATCCCGTACCGGGGCGGCTACGAACACTTCAGGGAAACCCCCCGCCGCGAGGACACGGCGGAGGGCACCCTGCGGGTGTACGAGTGGTGGGAGCGGACGGAGATCGCCGAGTAGGACCGGGCCACCGCCCCTACCGCTCCCCCAGCGGTACCGCTACGGGCGCCGACCTCGTGGCCGGAGCATCATCTGCTGCTCGTCCGGGCCCCCCGCGGGTCGGTCCGGCGGTATCCGCGTGGCGAACAGCTCCCTTCCGTTCTCGGGGCCGAAGGTCATGAGCCCGATGAGCCGGTTGTCACTCTCGGCGATCAGCGCGGAGCCCGAATCCCCGTGCTGGAGCACGGCGGGTACGCCGGGGGTCGTCGACTCGTATCTGCCCCGATGAGGTTTCTCCAGTAGCTCCACCCCGTCCGGGGCCACCTGTCCTCGACGTCGAGTACGGCGTGGACCGTTTCGACCGTCGACCTCTGGACCTCGCCCGTCCTCGCCCCGATCCATCTCACCGTCTCGTCCGTCCTCGGATCTCTCCGGATCCGGATGAAGTCCTCTTCCTTGTGGAGGTCGTGGATGGCGTGCGACGTCAGACTCCGAGCGCCGGAAAGCACCGGAGGGACCACACACCAGGCGAAGTCGAACTCGTTGCAGAACGGATTCCGATGGACCCTGTCGCCGTAGTGGGACGTCACCAGGAAGGTCCCGTCACACACTCCGATCACCTGCGCTTCGACGTGCACGTCGAAGTCCGGTGCGGGTTGGTAGACATGGCACCCCGGCCGGTACCCGGTGCCCGGCCCGGAGGCCACGGTGCCGATCACATGGGCGTTGGTGAGGAGGCAGCGCTGGTCCTGGTAGTAGGTGGTCAGGCCCAGGGTGCCGTAGGGCAGTCCGACCATGGACATCCCGCGCTTCCCCTCGGGGTCGAACACGGCCGTGATCTGAAAGCCGCCGGGACACGGTCGCTGCTCGGAGCAGAGCCTGCCCATCGGCCTGATGACGCCGGTCTCGATCACATCCGTGGGCATGGAGACCGACCTGACCGATCCGTCCGGCTGGACGACATCGACGTCCACCGCGGGCGGCACGAGGAGATCCCGGTCCGTCAGGGCGTCCGGGCGCTTCTTCTCCATGACTCCGACGACGATCGCGGGCTGCCCCGTCCGTCGGCCGCCCACCCGCTTGACGGCGGTGTCGAGCATCACGATGTTGGGATAGGTGATCCAGTGCTCGACGACGCTGTGGGCCTCATCGAGGGGAACCGGTCCTGCGCTCATCGCCCACAGCCTCCTCACCCCTGAGGAGTCGCGCCATCCGCGGGGACATCGGCATCGTCTTCTCCAGCGGACGCGGCGGAAGCGCGAGGGGGTCGCGCGGACCGTCGATCACCGCGGGGTCCTCGGACCCGTAGATGAACGAGGACAGGGCCGTCCCCGTCGCGTCGAAGATCGTGACGACGTTGGTGAGTCCCCAGTACAGGTACATCTGGGCGCTCTCGCCTGCCGTGTTGTCGAAGGACTCCGACAGGAAGGACGTCGACTGGGTGTTCGTGGTGACCTGTTGAAAGGTGCTGGAGCCGGCGCTGACCGACGCCGACAGGCTGGTCGAGATCGGCCCCCAGCCCGCACTGGCGCTGACACCGACCGAGGTCGCCAGGTCCGCCTGCTGCGAACTCGTCGCCTCGATCCCCGAGCTGGTCGTGTAGCTCTCCGTCCGCACCTCTCCCTTCGCGATGCTGTACGACTGCGGCAGCCGTCGCCAGTACTGCTCCCGGGCCACGGTGTTGCCGTTGACGACTCCGCAGCCGACCACCACCCGTGGGGAGTCGGGAGGAACGATGACGTACGCGTTGGGTGTCGGGGGAATGCCGATGTCGTTGGGATCGAGCAGACAGCTGCAGTCGATCGTGATGTTCCAGTTCGGGCCGTCGGGCTGTGCGTTCATGGCGGGGAAGACGAGGGCGAAGGCGCCGCTGTAGCGGTTGACGAAGACGAAGTACGACCCGAAGTCGAGCGGTGTGGTGTAGGTCCGCCATTGTTCGCCCGGCTCCAGGTCGATGGCGGGGTTCCCCGGCCCGAAGGTGTTTCCCTGGGGCACCACGCCCAGCCACACACCGGTGTCGGAGACCAGGTAGCCGCCGAGAGGAATCTCCGTGGTGTTGGCGAACGTGAATCGACCCGTGTTCCCGGTGATCTGTGACGTCAACGTGCCGTCCAGCGCTTGCTGGTACATCTGGTTCATCCGCATGGCTTTCTCCCCGCCTGCGTCAGCGCGTCATGTGTGCGGAATCAGGGAGTTCGTAGGGGCCGCCGATCACGACGGGCTGTGTTCCCGTGACGACGGATCCGTACGTGGTGGTACAGCCCCAGTCGTAGACGGTCACGATGTCGGCCAACTGCCAGTACAGCATCATCTCGGGGGACTTGGCGTCCGTGTCGAGGCTGTACTTCTCGGAGACGTAGGAGGTCGTCTGCTCGGTCACCATGAGCTGCTGGAAACTCGTGGAGGCGGCGCTCAGGGAACCCGACACGGACGCGGACACCGGCCCCCAGCCGCCACCGACGGCGGCACTGACCGACGCTTCGAGCGTGTCGAGCCGAGAAGTCGTGTTCTGTCTCCCCGAAGACAACGTGTAGGACGACTCCTTCGTCTCACCCGGCGCGATGCTGTACGAGTTCGGCAGCCGCTGCCAACACTGTTCGCGCACCACGAGGTTGGGGGACAGGAAATCCGGAGGACCGACGACACCGCATCCGACGACGATCCGTGGCGAGTCCGTGGGAATGACGATCCCGGCGTCGGCGTCCGGTTCAGGTATCGCCCCGATGTCGTTCGGTTCCAGGAGGTCCCAGTCCGTGATGTAGACGTCGGTGGTGCCGTCGGTCGGGGTCTCGAAGACCGCGACGAAAGCGCCACTGAAGGCGTTGGTGAACAGCCAGTAGCACCCCTGGGTCGGGTACCGGACGGGCGTCGACACACCACCCTCGTATCCGGGCCTGCTCGCACCCTGCACGGACTGACCCGGCTGTCCGGGGTAGAACGCCTGGTTTCTCGCGTTCCAGCCCCATCGAGTACCGTCGTTGGCCACCTCGTACATGGAGAGCCATACAGGGGTCATGTTGTGGAATGTCAGCGACATGTCCAAGGGTGTGTTTCCTGACGACTTCAGCGTTCCGTCGATGGCCATCTGGTACGTGTCGTTCATCTGCATCGTCGTCTCCGCTCCGCCGTCCGGGAAGCTGACTGTCGGGGTTGCCTGTCGGGTCGACCGACCGGAGGAGAGATGCCAGGGCGCTGCCCGGTGACCTGTCGTACCGTCGCGGACATCGGAAACGCGCGTGCCTGCCGAACAGTCAGGGCTTCCGGTCGCTGCGTGCGAGAAGCGCACGTCCTCCACCAGTGAACACCTGCCGGGGCGTCCCCTCAAGCGGAACGCCACGGACCTGCCTCGGCGCCACGCCGGTCGTAGGGCTCGCGCCGACCGGGTAACGGGTTGCCCGGGGGCGCCGGTTGAGGATCCAATGTCCGCCATGGCCACCAAGATCCAGCCGCACACGATCGGCGCTCTCGTCCCCCTGACCCGACCCGGCTGGGTCGAGGCGGGGCACCACCTGCTCGCCGGGCTCGAACTGGGCGTCGGTGAGGTGAACGCGGCGGGCGGGGTCGCCGGACGACCGCTCGAACTCGTCGTCCGCGACACCGCCGCCGATCCGCGGCGGGCCGAGGCCGCCGTGGACGAACTGGCCGAGCTGGGCGTGGCCGCCCTGGCCGGCGAGTACCACAGCGTCGTGGCCCGCGCCGTCGCCGCTCGGGCGGACGCGCTGGGGGTGCCGTTCCTCTGCTCGTCGGCCGTACTCGACGCGCTCACCGACCATCCGACGGACCGGGTGGCCCGACTGGCCCCGGCCCAGTCCCACGGCTGGCGGATCTACGCGGACTTCCTCCTCGGCGCGGGCCACACCCGCATCGCCGTCGCGGCGGAACCGAGCGTCTACTGGGCGTCAGGCACCCGCATCCTGCGGGACCACGTCGCGCCGCGCGGCGGCACCGTCGTCGAACTCGACGCCCGCACGCTCACCCCCGAGGCCCTGTGCGACGCCCTCGTCGCCCAGCGCGCGACGGCGCTCCTCCTCCTGGTCGGTCACCCGGAGCCGGCGGTGCCGATCGTGACGTCCGTACGCGACGACCCGCGCCTCGCCGACCTCCTGATCGGCGCGCCCGCCGGACAGCCGGAACTCCCCTCCTGGGAGGCGTCCCTGGGCAGGGCCGGCGCCGGCATCCCCTTCCTCCGTTACCTGCCCGAGCGCCTCGGCCCCCTCGGCGCCCGCGTCGACACCGCCCTGCGCGACCGGCTGGGCGAAGCGCCCTCCTTCGTCGCCTTCGAGGGCTACGACACGATCACCGTCCTCGCCGAGGTCCTCCGCTCCCACGCGACGGACCGGGCCGGCATCGCCGCGTCCTGGCCGCACGTCACGGCCGAGGGCACCCGCGGCCCGATCCGCTTCTCCCGCACGCCGGGGATCGGCGTCCGGCAGTGGACCTGGCCCCCCGTCCAGGTCGTCGACCGCGATCCGACGGATCCAGGCCGCTTCCGTGTCCGCCACACCGGCTGATCAGGGAGCGGAACGCAGCGGCGCTGCCTGCCATGTCGTCCCCGGCGGCTGAAGGAGCGGCGAGGGCTCGGGGCCGGGGGCGGCGGTGACGACGACTCCGGCGGCCGTGGGGTCTCGGCCGGCCGGCGGGTGCGCTCGCCGGCCGACGCGCCCGGCGGAGGATCGCGGTCGTGAGGTCGGCGTGCCGCAGGTCTCCATGGGAACGGGAGCCTGGCTGCCGCCCGGAAGACGATCAAGAGCGCTGTTGTCAGACCCTCGTGCCACGGTGGACCCATGGTGACGGAGAGCGGCCGTGGGTGGCAGGGCATGGGGTGGGACTGGACGGATCACGAGGAGGTCCGAGGGCGGCTGGAACGGGGGGCGGATCCGGAGGAGTGGAGTGGCGGGCGACCCTTGCACCGGGCGGCGGTGTTCGGATCGCCCGCGGTCGTCGGGGAGTTGGCGCGGCGGGTCGCGGACGTGGACGCGCTGGAGAACGGGGTGACGGCGCTGTGGGAGGCCGTCGTCTCCAGGAAGCCGGAGAACGCGCGGGCGCTCGTCGCCGCCGGGGCAGATCCGTGGCGGCCCTCGCTCGGTGGCTGGTCGCCGGGGCGGTTGAGTCTGGCCGGGCCGACACCGGGGCTGTTCGCGGTGCCGGACGGTGTGCGGCTGAGCGATGCCGAGCGGGCGGCCGGTGAGGAGGCCGCGCGACTTGTCGCCGCGCTGGGAACGTTCCACTACGACGGCACGGGACTGGCCTGCGTGGCCGGCATCGATGCCGCCGAAGCGGTCAGGCGGCTGGAAGCGACGCCTGCGGACGAGGAGTTCGGCGACGAGGTGATGGAGGATCCGTACGCGTACGACATGGAGGAGACCCAGTGGCTCATCGGGGTGACGACCGTGCCGGGCGGCTGCGTCGTGACCCAGCCGTGGGGGTACGCGCCGCAGATGCCGGGCGTGCTGCGGCGGCTCTCCGCGGGGACCGTCTGCTACGGCCTGTACGCCAACCCCAAGAGCGGCAACCAGGGCAGCATCGCCCGCGACGGCGTCGTCGAAGGATGGGACCTGCACCCGGGCGGCGGCCCTGACGAGGGCGACACCGCCGAGCAGGTCCTGGCCTCGTATCTCTACCGGCTCAAGGCGGTGGCCTACACGTGCGCTCAGGCGGGAGTGCGTCCCGACGACGCCCGCGCGGTCGTCGGACCCGCCGATCGGTGGGTCGAGCTGCCGCCTCGGGACTACTGGGACCGCTGACCGCCGCGTTGTGCGCGGCGCACCCCTGACGGGCCCGCGGGCTACCTGCCGTTCGTCGGCGGGTAGCCGGGGCGGGCCGGGATCGGCGCCGCGCCCTGGGCCGAGGGCAGGGGCGGCAGGGACGGCCGGTGCAGCCAGGCCCGCAGCAGGTCGTCCACCGGCTCGTCGGCGTAGCGGGCCACGTGGGCGGTGAACCCGGCGGTGGTCACCACGCCGTTGCGGTGGACGGTCGCCCAGTCGCGCAGCATCCGGAAGAAGGCGGTGTCGCCGAGGGCGCAACGGATCGCGTGCACGGTGAGCCCACCGCGTTCGTAGAGCCGGTCGTCGAACATGAGCTTGCGGCCCGGGTCGGCGAGGACCAGGTCCTGCGGCCGGGTGGCGAGCAGCCGGTGCGCGACGGCGGCCAGCTCCTGCGCGGAGCGGCCGCCCGAGCGCTCCGACCAGAGCCACTCGGCGTACTTGGCGAGGCCCTCGTTGAGCCAGATGTGCCGCCAGTCGGCGATCGTCACGCTGTTGCCGAACCACTGGTGCGCGAGTTCGTGGGCGATCAGGCGCTCGGAGCCGCGCGCGCCGTCGACGTGGTTGGCGCCGAAGAGGGAGAGGCCCTGGGCCTCCACGGGGACGTCGAGGTCCTCGTCGGCGACGACGACCGTGTACTCGCCGAAGGGGTAGGGCCCGTACAGCTCCTCGAAGAGCCGCATCATCGCGGGCTGCCGCGCGAAGTCGCGGGAGAAGCGGGGCAGCAGGTGCGGCGGCACATGGGCGCTCTGCGGCACACCGCCGAGCCCGGGGTCGCCGAGCAGCACCGTCTGGTGCATGCCGATGGAGAGGCCGACGAGGTAGCTGGAGGTCGGCGCGGACTGCTCGTACACCCAGGTGGTGGTGGAGGACTTGGTGGTACGGGTGAGCAGCCGGCCTCCCGCCACCACGGTGTACGCGGACGGGGTGTTGACCGAGATCTGGTACGAGGCCTTGTCGGCCGGGCGGTCGTTGCAGGGGTACCAGGAGGGCGCGCCGACGGGCTGGCTCGCGACGAGGGCGCCGTCGGTCAGCTCCTCCCAGCCGAGGCCGCCCCAGGGGCTGCGCACCGGCTTGGGGTTGCCCGCGTAGTGCACCTCGACGGTGAACGCGGCGCCGGCGGGCAGCGGCTTGGCCGGCCGGAGGCGGAGCCGGCCGGCGCGGTGGGTCCAGTGCGGGGCCTTGCCGTCCACGAGGATCCGGCCGACCTTGAACTCGCCCAGGTTGAGCTGGAACTCGGTGAGCGGGGCCCGGCCCGCTATGGCGCTGATCCGGGCCGTCCCGGCCAGCCGGTTCGGGCCGGGACGGTACTCCAGCGCCAGTTCGTACCGGTGCACGCGGTACCGGGAGTCGCCGTTGGCCGGAAAGTACGGGTCCGACGCCGTTGTCTGCTGGCCGCTCACTGCCGCTTACGCTCCCTGCCCTGTGCTGTGCTCGTACCGCCCGTCAGGGCCGCCACGCCTCGATCGGATTGCCCAGCCAGCGGGTGTCGGCGGGGACTGACTCCCCGGCCATCACGAGCGAGGCGGGACCCAGTGTGCTGCGGGCCCCGACCGAACTGCCGGGCAGGACGATTCCGCCCGGGCCCAGGGTGGCGCCCTCGCGGAGGACCACAGTATCCGTCCTCAAGATCCGGTCATGGAAGAGGTGGGTCTGCAGGACACAGCCCCGGTTCACGCTGGCCGCGGCGCCGAGCACCACCAGGTCGGTCTCCGGGAGCCAGTAGCTCTCGCACCACACGCCCCGGCCGATCCGGGCTCCGAGGCCGCGCAGCCACAGGGTCATCACGGGCGTACCGGGCACCGAGCCGATCAGCCAGGGCACGGCGAGGACCTCGACGAAGGTGTCGGCGAGTTCGTTGCGCCAGACGAAGCCGCACCAGAGGGGGTGCTCGCCGGTCCTGTGCCGGCCGACGAGCAGCCACTTCGCCGCCGCCGAGACGAGGCACGCGGCGACCCCGGCGGTGAGCAGGACCGCCCCGGAGAGCAGCGCGGCGCCGGTGATCCCGAGCCCGTCCGTCGCGGCGACGGCGCACAGCGCCGCCACGGTCAGGACGGCGAGCGCGGAGGAGCAGAACACCGGGACGAGCCGGCACAGCTCGACGAGGCCGCGCGCCCACAGCAGCCGGGCGGGCGGGTCGTAGGTACGGCTCTGGTCGGAGTCGGCGGCGGAGCGGGGAAGCTTCACGGGCGGCAGGCCCAGGTAGGAGCTGCCCTTCTTGGCCTTCTTCGGGGTCGCGGACAACACCCCGACCAGGCCGTCGTCCGGCACCGTGCGGCCGGGCGCGGTCATGCCGGAGTTGCCGAGGAACGCGCGGCGGCCGATCTCGGAGTGGCCGATCCGCACCCAGCCGCCGCCCAGCTCGTAGGGCGCGGTCAGGGTGTCGTCGGCGAGGAACGCGCCCTCGCCGACGGTGGTGAGGCTGGGCAGGGCGAGCACCGTGGACACCTCGGCGCCCCGGCCGATCTTCATGCCGAGCAGCCGCAGCCACACGGGGGTGATCAGCCCGGCGTAGAGCGGGAAGAGGGTCTCCCGGGCCAGGTCCATCAACTGGGTCACGGTCCAGGCCTGCCAGGCGACCCGGCTGTGCGTGGGGTGGCTGCCGGTGCGCAGCCCGATGCTGAGGAGCCGGACGGAGACCAGGACGAGCGTCGCGTACGCGAGTCCGTAGGCGAGCGCCGCGGGGACGACCGCGATCAGCGCCCCGGTCAGGGCGTCGGCGAGTCCGGCGCCTGCGGGCACGAAGCGGCTGACGACGAGCAGCGCCGGCAGAGCGGCGAGGACGGGAAGGAGGGTCAGGCCGAGGCCGGTCGCGCCGTAGAGGGCCCGCCAGTGGACCGCGCGCGGCGGGCGCTCCTTGGGCCAGTTGCGCTTGGCCTTGCCGAGCTTGACGGCGGGCGCGCCGGCCCAGCGCTGGCCGGTCGGGATCTGTCCGGCGACGGCCGAGCCCGGGGCCACCTCGGCCCGCTTGCCGACCCGGGCGCCGGGGAAGAGCATGCTGCGGGTGCCGACCACGGCGCCCGCGCCGACCTTGACGGGGCCGATCTCCAGGCGGTCGCCGTCCAGCCAGTAGCCGGAGAGGTCGACCTCGGACTCGACGGCGCAGCCGCGGCCGAGCTTGAGCAGGCCGGTGACCGGCGGCAGCGAGTGCAGGTCCACCTCGGGGCCGACCTTGGCTCCCAGGGCGCGGGCGTACCGCTCCAGCCAGGATCCGGTGAGGGAGGTCGCGCCGACGTACTCGGCGAGCCGCTCGGCGGTCCACAGCCGCAGGTGGACGCTGCCGCCGCGCGGGTGGCGGCCCGCCTTCACGCCGCGCAGCAGGAGGCGTGCGCCGCCGGCGGCGATCGCGATCCGGCCCGGCGGGCTGAAGAGCAGGGCGGCCCCGGCGGCGATCAGCCACCAGGAGGCGGTCGGCGCCCACGGGTAGGGCCCGAACCAGTGCAGGACGTTGCCGAGGGCGAGCAGGGCGACCGTCCAGCGCAGACCGATCACGGTGAACAGGGGCAGCAGCAGGGCCGACTGCGTGAGCCCGGCCCGCAGCGGTACGGGGGCGATGGTGCGGGCCGCGCCGTCGTCCTGGACGGACTTCTCGAGGCGCCGGGCCAGCTTGCGCAGGGTGGGCTGCTGGTAGATGTCGAGGACGGCCGCGCTCGGGTAGCGGGTGCGCAGCCGGGTGGTGAGCTGGGCGGCGGCGAGGCTGTTGCCGCCGATGGCGAAGAAGTCGTCGGTGGCGCCGGTGACGGCCACGCCGAGGGTCTCGCTCCACTGTTCCGCGAGCCAGGCCTCGGTGCCGTAGAGCTGCTCGACGGGTCCGGTGGTCTCCAGGTCGGGCAGCGGCCAGGGCAGCGCGTCCCGGTCCACCTTGCCGGAGGTGCGGGTCGGCAGCTCGGCGACGGGGGCGAGCAGGGGCACGAGGGCGGCGGGCAGCTCGGCGCGCAGCCGCTCGACGGCGGCCGCGTGGTCCCAGCCGTCCTGGGTGACGAGGTAGCCGACGAGGAGCTGGTTGCCGCTGCGCGCGGTGCGGACGGCGGCGGCGGCGCCGGCGACGCGGGGCAGCGCCTGCAGGGCGGCGTCCACCTCGCCCAGCTCGATCCGGCGGCCGCCGAGCTTGATCTGCTCGTCGCCCCGGCCGAGGAAGACCAGCCCCTCGGGTTCGGCGCGGACGAGGTCGCCGCTGCGGTAGGCGCGGTCCCAGCCGAGGGACTCCAGCGGGGCGTACTTCTCGGCGTCCTTCTCCGGGTCCAGGTAGCGGGCGAGGCCGACGCCGCCGATCACCAGCTGGCCGCTGCCGCCCATCGGGACCGGTTCGCCGGACTCGTCGACGACGGCCAGTTCCCAGCCGTTCAGCGGGAGCCCGATCCTGATCGGCTCCTCGCCGGTCAGGAGGGAGGCGCAGGCGACGACGGTGGCCTCGGTGGGGCCGTACGTGTTCCAGACCTCGCGGCCCTCGGTGACGAGCCGCTGCGTCAGCTCGGGCGGGCAGGCCTCGCCGCCGAAGATCAGCAGCCTGACCTCGTCGAGGGTCTCGGGCTCCCAGAGAGCGGCCAGCGTCGGCACGGTCGAGACGACGGTGATCTCCTGCTCCACCAGCCAGGGGCCGAGGTCGGCGCCGCTGCGGACCTGGGAGCGCGGGACGGGCACGAGGCAGGCGCCGTAGCGCCAGGCCAGCCACATCTCCTCGCAGGAGGCGTCGAAGGCGACGGAGAGCCCGGCCATGACCCGGTCGCCGGGGCCGATCGGCTCCTCGGCGAGGAAGAGCGCGGCCTCGGCGTCCACGAAGGCGGCGGCGCTGCGGTGGCTGACGGCGACGCCCTTGGGCTTGCCGGTGGAGCCGGAGGTGAAGATGATCCAGGCGTCGTGCTCGGGCCCCGGCCGCCCGGCCGGAGCGGCGTCG
Organism: Streptomyces sp. NPDC047981; assembly: GCF_040653315.1. Lineage (NCBI taxonomy): Bacteria > Bacillati > Actinomycetota > Actinomycetes > Kitasatosporales > Streptomycetaceae > Streptomyces > Streptomyces sp. NPDC047981. The sequence continues at coordinate 40,727 of NZ_JBEZNQ010000028.1, forward strand.
GCCGCGTCACGGGTGCCGTCGACGCGCCCGCCGGCCCCCAGCACCGCGCGGACGTCGGCCTCGCCGAAGACCAGCTCGGCCCGCTCGTCGGGGTCCTCCGCGTCGACCGGCACGTAGGCGGCGCCGGCCGCGAGGACGGCGAGGATCGACGCGTACAGCTCGTTGGTGCCCGAGGGGACGCGGACGCCGACCCGGTCGCCGAGGCCGACGCCCGCGGCGGACAGGGCGCGGCGCCTGCGCTCGACCTCGGTGGCGAGCGCGCGGTAGGTCAGCCGGGTGGTGCCGTCGTCGAGGGCCGGCTCGTCGGGGTGGGCCCGGACGGACTCCTCGAAGATGTCGATCAGGGTGCGCGGGGGTGCGGCGGGCCCTGCGGAGAACCGGGCGTGCTTCCCGGTCTCCTCGCCCGCGTCCGCGTCGTCGAGGAGGGTGAGCTCACCGCTGTGAGTTGTGGCTGCCATCGGCCCTCGCGTCTCGTTCCCGGCGTCATCCGGGTCGCCGGGCGGAGCCCGGGTCTGCCCAGGTTGTTCCGTTCCGACGCCAAACAGCCCGCCAGTCTAGTCCGTCGGGGATGAATTTCTCGTCGATGCCTTGCGCGTGGCTGGGAAGGAGCGGTATTGGAGCCCCGCGCACGCCGGTATCGAGGCGGTCGTCGAGGTTCCTGCCGGGGCGTCCTTCGGGACCTTCGCCGCAGTGGCCGTCGCGGCGGTCACCGGGGCGGGTTCCAGGCCTCGGCCGCCCTGTCGAGTTCCTCGTCGAGGGCCATGGCCGCGGTGATCAGGGCGAGGTGGGTGAAGGCCTGCGGGAAGTTCCCGAGTTGCTCGCCGGTCGGGCCGATCTCCTCGGCGAAGAGGCCGACGTGGTTGGCGTAGGTGAGCATCTTGTCCATCGCGTACCGGGCTTGGTCGAGCCGGCCGGCCCGGGCCATTGCCTCGACGTAGAGGAAGCTGCAGAGGGAGAAGGTGCCCTCGGAGCCGCGCAGGCCGTCGGGGGACGCCTCCGGGTTGTAGCGGTAGACGAGGCTGTCCGTGACGATCTCCCGGTCCATCGCGTCGAGGGTGGCCAGCCAGGAGGGCGCCCTCGGCGAGATGAAGCCGACCAGGGGCATGAACAGCAGGGACGCGTCCAGGACCTCGCTGCCGTAGTGCTGGACGAAGGCCCGCCGCTCGGGGTTCCAGCCGCGCTCCATGACCTGGGTGAGGATCGCGTCCCGCTGCTCGATCCACCGCGGCAGATCGGCGGGGCGGGCGTACTGGGTGGCCAGGCGGATGCCCCGATCGAGGGCGACCCAGCACATCACACGGCTGTACGTGAAGTCCTTGCGGCCGCCGCGGGTCTCCCAGATCCCCTCGTCGGGCCGGTCCCAGTGGTCGGCGAGCCAGTCGAGGAGCGCGGCGAAACCCTTCCACGCCTCGTAACCGGCGAGCTCGGCGAGGTCCGCGGAGTGGGTCATCGCGTAGGCGAACTCGCCGTAGACATCCAGCTGGAGCTGGTCGGCCGCCCCGTTCCCGGCCCGTACGGGAGCGGAGTCGCGGTACCCGGAGAGGTGGTCCAGGATCTCCTCGGGCAGCTCGGGGTCGCCGTCGATCCGGTACATGATCTGCATCGGTTCGCCGCCGGGCGGCCGGGGCCCGCGGAAGCGTGCGCCGAGCCAGCGGCGGAAGGCGTCGGCCTCGTCGAGGTATCCGAGGTCGAGCAGGACGCGCATGGAGAGGGAGGCGTCGCGGATCCAGGTGTAGCGGTAGTCCCAGTTCCGCTCGCCGCCGATCTGTTCCGGCAGGCCCATGGTGGGCGAGGCGATGGGGGCTCCGGTGGGGGCGTAGATGAGCAGTTTCAGGGTGATGACCGAGCGGTTGACCATGTGCTGCCAGCGGCCCCGGTAGCGGCAGCGGCGGATCCAGGCGTGCCAGTACGCGTGGGTCTCCCGCTGCTCGGTCTCCAGCTCCGACGCGGTGACGGGGGCGGGTGCGGCGGCGCCGGGCGAGGCGGTCTCCAGGACGATCCCGGCCCGCTCGCCCTGGTGGAGGGTGACGGTGGCGCGGACGTCCTGGCCGTCGGCGTCCAGCGGGACGGAGCTGCTCAGGTGGACGTCGAGGCCGGGGCCGTGGAAGGTGGCGGCGGTGCCGTCGAGGGTGAGGGTGTGCGGGGCGCGGCCGTAGTCGAAGCGCGGTCGGCACTGGACGTCGAAGGTGAGCGTCCCGCGGACGACGCGCAGGACGCGGACCAGGCGGTGCCGGTCGGTGGCCTCCTCCGGGCGCTCGGCCACCGGCATGAAGTCGACGACCTCGCCGACCCCTTCCGGGGTGAGGAAGCGGGTGATCAGGACGGCCGTGTCGGGGAGGTAGAGCTGGCGGACCGTCACGTCGTCCAGGACGGGAGCGATGGTGAAGTGGCCGCCGCGTTCCTCGTCGAGGAGGGAGGCGAAGATGCTCGGCGAGTCGAAGCGGGGGGCGCAGAACCAGTCCACCGCGCCGCCCGCGGAGATCAGGGCGGCGCTCTGGAGGTCGCCGATCAGTCCGTGGTCCGCGATCGGTGGGTAGCCGGGCACGCAGGACCTCGCTTCCGCCGCGTCTGTTCTCTGCGCGTCCACGCAACCCGTCGCCGTCCGGGCCGGCAACTCGGGGGGGCCGACCGGGCGAACGGGCTCGCCGCTCGGTCGGTGCGCGCCCCCTATCCGCCGGTCCGACCAGTCGGTATGTTGCGGGGAGCGCCGAGCCGACCGCCGAGCCTTGGAGGACCCATGCCCGAGCCCGCGATCGAGGGGCGCTGCGACCCGCGCTTCGCCGCCGTACGGGAGGCCTTCGAGGCCAACTTCCGCACCCGGGACGAACTCGGCGCGGGCGTCACGGTCCAGGTGCGCGGCGAGACCGTGGTCGACCTGTGGGGCGGCTGGGCCGACGCCGCCCGTACGCGTCGCTGGGAACGGGACACCGTCGTCAACGTCTGGTCGACCACCAAGGGCGTGACCGCGCTCTGCGCCCATCTCCTCGCGGACCGGGGTCTGCTCGACCTGGACGCGCCGGTCGCCTCGTACTGGCCCGAGTTCGGCGCGGCGGGCAAGGAGACGCTGCCCGTGCGCTTCCTGCTCTCCCACCGCGCGGGCCTCTCGGGCCTGCGCGAGCCGCTCACCCTCGCGGAGTTCTACGACTGGGAGGTGACGACCGCCCGGCTCGCCGCGACGGAGCCGTGGTGGGAGCCCGGTTCGCGGTCCGGCTACCACGCGATGACGTACGGCTTCCTGGTCGGTGAGGTGATCCGGCGCGTGAGCGGACGGCTGCCGGGCGCGTTCCTGCACGAGGAGATCACCGGGCCGCTCGGCATCGACTTCACGATCGGCCTGCCGGACAAGGAGGCGGACCGGGTGGCCGAACTGGTGCACCCCCGGGTCGCGTCGGACGCCGAGCAGGCGGCCGTCTTCGCCCAGCTGGCACCCGCGGCGCGGGCCGCCCTGGCCAACCCGCCGGTCGGGGCCACCGAGGCCAACAGCGCCGCGTGGCGGGCCGCAGAGGTACCGGCGGCCAACGGTCACGGGACGGCCCGCGCGGTCGCCCGGCTCTACGGCGCGTTCGCCGAGCGCGGCCCGTCGGGCGGAGACCGGATCCTCTCCGAGGCGGCCGCGGAACGGGCCCGCGAGGGCCAGGGGTCCTGCCGGGACCTCGTGCTCGGCGCGGGCTTCGCCCACGACACGGAGTGCGCCCTCGGCCTCTGGCTCAGCGGCCCCAACGCCTCCTACGGCCCGAACCCGCGCGCCTTCGGCCACGACGGCTTCGGCGGCTCCTGCGGCCTCGCGGACCCGGAGGCGGGGGTCTCGCTCGGCTACGTCATGAACCGCATGGGCCCGCGCATCGCGGACGACCCGCGCAAGATGGCGCTGGTCGAGGCGGTGTACGCGGCGCTCTGACGCCGGGTCGCCGAACCGCCCGGCCCCGCACCGGGAAGGGACTGCCGTGGGACAGTACGTCCTGACGGAATCGAGGGGCGGGGGATCTTCTCACCATGACGCGAGCCGAGGTGCTGCTCATCGGGGGACGTGCCGGGGTCGGCAAGACGACGGTCGGCTGGGAGGTCTCCGCCCGCCTGCGGGCGGCGACGGTGGCCCACTGCGTCCTGGAGGGCGACTACATGGGTCAGGCCCATCCGGCACCGGAGGGCGACCCGCAACGGGTCGCGCTGGGCGAGCGCAATCTGACGGCGATCTGGTCGAACTACGCGGAGCTGGGCTACCGACGGCTGATCTACACGAACACGGTGAGCGTGCTGGCCGAGAACACGGCCATGTTCCAGCGCGCCATGGGCGCGGACGTGAGGATCGTCCGGGTCCTGCTCACCGCGTCCGACGACACGGCCGGCGTGCGGCTGAGGGGCCGGGAGCTCGGCTCCGAGCTGGAGCAGGAGCTCCTGGGCAGCGCGCGCAAGGCCCGTCTCCTGGACGAGCGGGCGCCCGAGGACACCCTCAGGGTGGCCACGGACGGCCGCTCGGTGCCGGACATCGCGGGCGAGGTGGCGGCAGCCACCGGCTGGCTGCCGCCACCCGACGCACGGCGCGCGTGACGGGCCCCGCGCAGGCGCGTGGGCGGGCGCCCGCCCGGTCAGGGGGCGTCGATGATCTTGCCGTTCTCGTCCAGCGTGTGGGTGCGCCAGTAGACGTCCCACGTGTCGTCGACCTTCAGCGGGACCTTGCCCTCGGGGTAGCGCACATAGCCCTCCGGCGGCTGCTCCTCGTTCCGTACGCACGCGGAGCCCGTACCACCCACGGTCATCACCGGGTACTCGCCGGTGTTGCAGATGTCCTCCTCGTACGCGCAGCCCGTGAGGACCCGGGCCGCCGCGACCGCCGCGACGGCGGCGAGGGCGAACTTCCTTACGGCGGTGGGGCGGTGGGCGCTTCTGGGGGTGGACATCGTGCTCTCTCTCCTGTCGGTCGGCGTGGGCACCACCCTCGCCGACCGGGAACGCCGCGCCATGAGTACGCGTACTCGGAGACCCCGTGCGGTGCACTCACCACGCAACCGGCAACGCCTTCAGTCCGCTGAAGAACTCCCGGGACCGCCAGCGCAGTTCCCGCTCCGGGACCGCGAGGCGCAGGCCGGGGAGGCGGGTGGTGACGCGTTCGAGGGTGATCTGGAGCTCCAGGCGGGCCAGATGCGCGCCCAGGCAGTAGTGGATACCGTGGCCGAAGCTGATGTGCGCGGCGCCGGGCCGGTCGAGGACCAGCCGGTCGGGATCCGGGAAGACGGCCGGGTCGTGGTTGGCGGCGGCCTGGGAGACGACGACGGCCTCGCCCGCGCGGATCAGGACGCCGCCCAGTTCCACGTCCTGCCGGGCGTAGCGGGGCAGGGTGAGGCCGTTGAGCAGGGGGACGTAGCGCAGGAGCTCCTCCACCGCGCGCGGGATCAGCTCGGGCCGCGCACGCAGGGTCGCCTGCCACTCGGTGCCGTCACCCCGCGCCTCGGAGGGCAGCAGCAGGACCGCGAAGAAGTTGGCGATCTGGTTGGTCGTCGTGACGAAGCCCGCGATGAGCAACTCCCCCAGCAGTCCCGTCAGTTCCTGCTCGGTCAGGGCGCCGTCCCGGTGCGCGCGGACCAGGAGGGTGAGCAGGTCGTCGGCGGGGGCCCGTCGGCGCTCCTCGATCCAGCCGTGCATCCGGGTGAAGAAGTCCTTGCCGTGCTGTTCGAGGGCCTCGGGCGTCTCGCTGCCGGAGCAGATGACGTCCGCCCAGGCCCGGACGGCGGGCATGTCGGCGGCGGGGACGCCGATCAGTTCGCAGATGAGGGTCATGGGCAGTGGGAAGGAGAGGTCCTCCACCAGGTCGGCCGGGGGTCCGGCGTCCTCGATCCGGTCGAGCAGTTCGTCCGCCACCGTAACGATGCGGGCGCGCAGGCCCTCCATGCGGCGTGCGGTGAACTCCTTGGCCAGCAAGGCTCGCAGCGGGGTGTGGCGGGGCGCGTCGAGGGCGATGAGTCCCCCGCCGGCCCTGGGCATCGGGTCGATGCGGGGGTGGTCGCGGCGGAGCGCCTCGGCGAGGGAGAACCGGGCGTCCGAGAGGACGGCGCGCACGTCCTCGTAGGAGGTGGCGAGCCAGGCCTCGTCGCCGTACGGGAGGCGGACCCGGGTGAGGGGGCCGCCGCGCAGGGGCGCGTACCCGGTGGAGAGGCCGAGCCCTTCGTCGGTCCAGAAGGGGTACGGGAGCGGGGTCGCGGTCATCAGGTGGTGCCTTTCTCGGCGAAGGGGGGCCGCGGGCGCGGGCCGACCGGGACGAGGACGTGGGTGGGCGGGGGTGCGCTGGTGTCGACGTCGGCGGTGAAGCCGAGGCCGTCGTCCCGGCAGACGAACTGCATGACCTGGCGTCCGGCGGCTGCGGCCCGGATCAGGCCGCCGGTGGTGGCCCACACCCCGGAGAGGTAGAAGTTCCGCAGGCCCGGCAGGACGGGGCCGTTCTTCTTGACGAGTTCCTCCATCGCCTCGCCGCTCTCCACGAAGGGCTGCCAGCCGAGGAAGGTGCCTTCGTAGCTGCCCGTGTAGCGGATCTGGGTGAGGGGCGTGCTGGTGTCCCGTACGGCGATGGAGTCCTTCAGGCCCGGGTGGCGGGCTTCGAGGAAGTCGACGACGGCGTCCCTGGTGCGGCGTTTGGCCACGGCGTACGCCTTGCCCCGTCGCACCGGCAGGGTGTGCAGCTCCGTGCCGCGGCGGGGTCGGCTGAGTCTTTCGGGGCCTTCGGCCAGTTCTCGCCAGGGTGCGGTGTCGGAGAAGTAGGTGGCGTAGATGACGGTCGTGTCCTGGGGGGACAGCTCGGGGTAGAACCGGCTGCGGAACTGGATGTTGAGGCTGGGGTGCCGGAGGCCGACCAGCCGGCCGGCGGTCTCCTCGTCGAGGAGGTGGGTGGTGGTGGGGTCGGCGTCCGGGAAGGGGCGGCGAAGGCCGAGGAAGACGCTGACGTAGCCGGGGAAGACCATCCCGGGCCGCTGGATGGTCTCCCGGAAGAGCGTCGCGTACTCCTCGTCCAGGTAGCGCCCGTCGAGGAGCTTCAGGAGCGTGCTGGGGCCGTCGCAGGCGGAGACGACGATGTCGGCGTAGTGCTCCTCGCCGTTCGCGAGCCGGACGCCGATCGCGCGGTGGTCCTTGACGAGGATCTCCTCGACGAGGGCGTTGTAGGTGATCTCGCCGCCGAGCCGCAGATAGCGCTGCTCGATGGAGCGGGCGAGGCCGAGGGAGCCGCCCTCGGGGACGCCCGCCGACCGGTGGGCCTGCGCGGCCATCTGGAAGTAGAACGGCAGGACCGGGAAGCCGGGGTGCTTCTCGTACAGGATGTAGTTGAACGCCTCCCTCAGGAGCGGGTCCTCGAAGCGGGTGGAGTACTCCGTCATCAGCACGGACATCGAGGTGCGGAAGAGGTTGAAGTACGGCACGAAGCCGGCCAGCATGCGCCAGCGCTCGCGGCGGCTCATCAGCGCCACGGGCTTGAGGAAGGGGTAGGCGGGCAGGCAGGTGATGAACTTGCGCAGGCCCGCGCAGAAGGCCCTGATGGGGCGGGCGTCGGCGGGCGAGAGTTCCAGCAGATGCGCTTCCAGGCGGTCGGGGTCGCAGTAGAAGTAGACGGCCCTGCCGTCCGCGCCGCGCACGGTGTTGAAGACGTCGAAGTGGCGCATCTCCTTGCCCTGGAGCGCCCCGAGTTCGAGCCAGATCTGGTGCATCTCGTTGCCGGGGCCGTTGCCGAGGAGCCAGCTGACGCAGGCGTCGAAGGTGTAGTCGCCCCGGTCCCAGCCGGTGCAGCAGCCGCCGGGGATCTCGTGCATCTCGAAGATCCGGGTGCGGTAGCCGTTCATCCGGGCGTACGCGCCGGTGGAGAGGCCGCCGAGCCCGCCCCCGATGATGATCATGGTTTCGCGGCGTGTGCCCTGTGTCTTCGTCACGGCGGTCACCTGACCCTGCGGGATTCGAGCTGGGGCAGCCGGCCGAGCCGGTCCGGGTGCCAGGGGGTGGTGTCGGTGGACTCCCAGGCCCGGAACTCCAGACCGAGGTCCCGGCAGAGGTACTGGGTGACGAACCGGCCGCTCGCGGCGGCCCGGATCAGGCTGCCGCCGCCGAACCACTGGCCCGCGAGGGAGAGCCCGGCGAGACCCGGCAGCCGCATCCGGTCCTTGTTGATGAGGGCGGTGATGACGTCGTCGGCCGGGGTGAAGGACTTCCAGCCGAGGATGGAGCCGCCGCGCACGCCGGTGTACCGCTCGGTCGTCACCGGGGAGGCCACGTCGACGACCTCGATCGCCCGGCCGATGCCCGGGTGGTGGCGTTCCAGGAAGCCCCGGACGAAGTCGGCGACCTCCTGTTTGCGGGCCCAGTACGCCCGCCGGTCGGTGCGGCGCAGGTGCTTCCAGGAGTCGTAGTCGCTGAAGTACGTGCAGTGCACGACGGACTTGCCCGGCGGGGCGAAGCCGTCGGAGTAGCGGGAGCGCATCTGCACGACGAGGCTGTTCTGCAGGACGCCCGGCAGGGCCTTGCTGTCCTCCTCGGAGAGCAGGTAGGTGACGCTGTGCCGGGCGGCGGGGTCCAGTTCGTCCTTCAGGCCGACGAAGGCGGAGACGACGCCGGGGTAGACGACGTCCGGGCTCTCGGTCATCTGCGCGAACAGCTCCTCGACCCGTGGACTGGTGTAGCGGCCCCCGAGCAGTCCGTGGAGGGTGGTCTCGCCGTCACAGGCCGCCACCACGTGGTCGGCGAAGTGGCGTTCGCCGCCACGCAGTTCGACGCCGATCGCGCGGTCGTTCTCCACCAGGATCCGCTCGACCCTGGCCCGGTAGTCGACGCGTCCGCCCAGTCCGGTGTAGCGGTCCTCGACCGAGCGGGCCAGGCCCAGCGAACCGCCCTGCGGGAAACCGGCGTTGAGGTGGTAGGCGCTGGCCATGTTGAACAGGTACGGCAGCAGCGGGAAGACCTCGTGGTCCTGGAAGAAGATGAACGGGAACGCGCGGCGCAGCAGCGGGTCCTGGAACCGTTCGCAGAAGGTCTCCATCCGGGTGACCGCCGTCCGCCACAGCAGCAGGAAGGAGGGCAGGACCGCGCGGAGCGTCGCGAGGCGCTCGCGCGGGGACTGGAGCGGCGAAGGAGTCAGGAACGGGTAGAGGTTGATCCGGGTGAAGCGCCGCAGGTCCCGGCAGAACGCCCGGATCGGGCGGGCGTCGGCCGGCGAGAGCTCCAGGAGGTGGGCCTCCAGCCGGTCGGGGTCGTTGTAGAAGGTGACCGAACGGCCGGTCTCGTCGGTGACCGTGTTGAACATCTCGAAGTTCGCGATGCTCTTCCCGTCCAGCGCGCCGAGTTCCCGCCAGACCCGGGCGGCGTCGTTGCCGCGGCCCGTGCCGGTGAGCCACTCGATGCAGTAGTCGAAGACGTAGTCCTGGCGCGACCAGGCGGTGCAGCAGCCGCCGGGCAGCACGTGCCGCTCGAAGATCCGCGTCTCGGCGCCGCTCATCTGCGCGTACACCCCGGTGGAGAGGCCGCCGATGCCGCCGCCGACGATGATCACCCGGGGCCGCTCGCCCGGCGCCCTGTCCGCGCGCCGCTCCCACACGGGCCGATTCTCACGCGACATCGGTCTCCCCCTCCGTCGTCGGGACGGCGAGGAAGGTCAGGCCTTCGCGCGCGGCGGCGGCGATGTCGTCGTCGAGGGCGGCCCTGGCGAGCGCCGCGTTGCGGGCCGCCGGCTTCTCGTCGAGCATCTCGGCGTGCAGTCCGGAGCCGCGCACCAGCCGGTTGCCGGTGGTGGAGGCGGCGGCCCAGCTGCCGCGCTGCCCGGCCGCGTACAGCTCGGCCTTGGCCTCGTCGGCGATCACGGTCACGGCCGCGGTCACCGTCCCGAGGTTCGGGGTACGGCCGCAGTACTCCAGATAGTCCCTGGCCTGTGCGAGCGTCTGCGCGGTGACCGTCTCGGAGCCGGTGTGCCGGCGCAGATGGTCGCGGAGCTCGTGCTCGAACGCCTCGACGTGCTCGGTGGCGATGCCGTACGCCTCGGTGATCCGGTACGAGTCCAGGATCACCACGTGCGACACCTCGCGGCCCCGCCGCTCCAGCTCCTTGGCCACCTCGAAGGCGAGGTTGCCGCCGAGGGAGTAGCCGAGGAGCGGGCACGGCCCGGTGGGGCTGAGTTCCTCGACGAGATCGGCGTAGCGGGCTGTCTTGTCGCCGTCGACGTGGTTGAAGGCGATCAGCTCGTACGAGGGCAGGTGCGCGGCGAAGTGACGGTAGACGAGGCCGTGGCCGCCGGCGGGCGGGAAGCAGAACAGGGCCGGGCCCGCGCCGGTGTTGAAGGTGAGATGCGGCAGGGTTCCGGAGACCTGGCCGGTGACGACGGACTCGACCGTCCGGGCCATCCCGTGCAGGGTGGTGACCTTGAAGAGCAGGCCGACCGGGAGGGCGATGCCGAACTCCTTCTGGAGGTGGTGGATGAGTTCGATGAGCGTGATGGAGCTGCCGCCGGAGGCGAAGAAGTCGCTGCCCAGTCCGATCCGTTCGATCCCGAGCACCGCCTTCCATTGGGCGGCGACCCGCTCCTCGTAGAGCGTCACGGGCGGTTCGTGGTCCTCCTCGGCGGCGCCGTCCAGGGGCGCGGGGAGCGCCGCCGGGTCGACCTTGCCGTTCGGGGTCAGGGGCAGGGAGTCCAGGACCGTGAGATGGGCCGGGATGAGGTACGTGGGCAGTTGGGCGGCCAGCCGTCGGCGCAGGGCACGCGGGTCGGGTGTGCCGCCGTCCGTCCCGACGACGTACGCGCAGAGCACCGGCTCGCCCGCCGGGCCGGTGCGGACCGTCACGAACGCCTGGGCGATGCCGTCGGCTTCGAGCAGCAGCGACTCGATCTCGCCCGGCTCGATGCGGTGGCCGCGCAGCTTGATCTGGGCGTCGGCGCGACCCATCAGGTGGATCCGGCCGCGGTCGTCGCGGCGGGCGAGGTCGCCGGTGCGGTAGAGCCGTTCGGGGGCGGCGTCGGGCCCGCGGTCGAGGGTGAGGGTGACGAAGCGCCGGGCGGTCTGCTCGGGGTCGCCCGCGTAGTCGAGGGCGAGGCCGGGGCCGCCGGCCCACAGTTCGCCGACGACACCGGGCGGGACGGGCTCGTGGCGGGCGTCCAGGACGTGCAGGACGCAGTTGGGCAGAGGGGCGCCGACGGGGACGGTGCCGTGGGGGTCGAGGCCGTCGGTGGGGCCGTCGAAGCAGGCGCTGTCGACGGTCGCCTCCGTGAGGCCGTACGAGTTGATCACGCGGGTCTCCGGGCCGCAGAGCCGGCGCAGCCGCTCGTACTCCGCGACCTTCCAGGTGTCGGAGCCGACGATCATCAGGCGCATGAAGTCGAGCCGGTGACCGCCCTCCTCGCAGTGGACCGTCAGGGCGCGGGCGGTGGCGGGCACGAACTCGGCGCAGTCGACCCGCTCGGCCGTCATCGCCTCGTACAGCCGTGCCGTGTTGAGCAGCAGCTCACGGTCGGCGAGGACGAGCCGGCCGCCGGAGCACAGCGCGCGGACGAGGTCGCCGGTGAACACGTCGAAGGAGACCGCGGCGAGCTGGAGATGGACCCCCGGCTGGGTGGCGAGGCCGTACTCCTCGCGCCAGGCGGCGTGGACGGCGGCGAGGGCACCGTGCGAGACGCGGACGGCCTTGGGCCTGCCGGTGGAGCCGGAGGTGTGGATGACGTAGGCGGGGGTGTCGGGATCGTGGGGCAGCTCGTCGAGGGGCTCGTCCGGGCCCTCGGCGCACACGTCGGTGAGGAACTCCGTACCGAGGGCCGCGAGCCGCTTCGGGCCGTCGGGCTCGGCGACGACCAGCGCGGCGCCCGCGTCGACCGTCATGGCGGCGAGCCGGTCGACCGGGTGGCCGGGGTCGAGCGGCAGGTAGGCGGCCCCGGCGCGCCAGACGCCGAGGAGGGCCACGATCAGCTCGGGCGACTTCGGCAGGCAGACGGCGACCACGTCCCCGGCGCCGAGCCCGCGCGCCCTGAGCCGGCCGGCGAGCGCCGCGGAGGCCCGTTCCAGCTCGGCGTACGTCAGGTGGCGCGCCGCTCCCCCGGTCCCGGCGGCGGGCACGGTCACGGCGACCGCGTCGGGCGTGCGGGCCGCCGCGTCCTCGAACAGCCGGTGCACGGGCCGGTCCTGGGCGATCACCGGCCCCCGGGCGCCCGGGCCGTGCAGGAGTTCGCGGCGCTCGTGGTCGCCGAGCATGTCGAGCGCGGCGACCGGACGGTCGCCGGGCGCGCGGGTGAGGGCGTCCAGGAGCGTGCGGTAGTGGTCGGCCATGCGGCGGACGGTGCTGGGGCGGAACAGGTCGGTGTTGTATTTCAGGACGCAGTGGAAGCGGCGCTCGCTCTCGTCCTCGTAGGCCGAGAGGGTGACATCGAACTGCCCCTCTTCCTCAGGGAGTTCGATGTAGTCCAGGTGGTAGCCGTACTGCTGTGAGGACACCTTGTGGGCCAGCAGGATGAACATGGCCTGGAAGACCGCCGAGCGGCTCGGGTCGTGCTGGAGGCCCAGCTTCTCGACGAGCAGCACGAAGGGGTACTCCTGGTGGTCCAGGCCCCCGAGGACGGTCCTGCGGACCTGGGCGAGCAGCTCGCCGACGGTCGGGTCGCCGGCCAGGTTCACGTGCAAGGGCAGCGGGTTGACGAAGTAGCCGTAGACGGAGCCGAGTTCCTCGTCCGTGCGGCCGGTCACGGGGCTGCCGACGACGACGTCGTCCTGTCCGGAGTGGCGGTGGAGCAGGAGGTGGTACGCGCAGAGCAGCACCATGAAGGGGGTGACTCCGTGCTCGCGGGCCAGGGTGTGCACCCGGGCGCTCAGCTCCTCGTCGAGGACGAAGAACTCGGACGCTCCGTTGTGCGTCTGCACGGCCGGCCTGGGTCCGTCCGTGGGCAGGGCGAGCGGCGGGATCTCGGCGGGCAGGGCGCCGCGCCAGTACTCCAGCATGCGGTCGGCGTCCGGGGAGGCCAGGAAGCGGTTCTGACGGTTGAGGAAGTCGAGGTACCGGGCCGGGACGGGCGGCAGCTCGGCCGGCCGGCCCGCGCGCATGCCCTCGTAGAGCGCGAGCAGCTCCTCGATGAAGGTGAAGGTGGAGATGGCGTCCGAGACGATGTGGTGGACCGCCTTCATGATCACCCAGCGGTCGGGGCCGCGCCGGAAGAGCCGGAACCGCATCAGCGGATCACGGGCGAGGTCGTAGGGCTCGCGGTACTCCGCGACGATCAGCTCGCGGATCTCGTCCCAGGGCAGCCCCTCGACGTCGAACACCTCGAAGTCCGGCTCCATGGAGTCCGAGACGGTCTGGACCGGGCGGCCGTCGTCGAGGACGAAGTTCGCCCGCAGGACGGGGTGCCGGGCGACGAGCGTGCGCACGGCGTCGGCCATCAGCTCGGGCTCGATCACCGTACGGACCTCGACGGCGCCGCCGATGTTGTAAGCGTGTCCGTCGGGGTTGAGCTGCTTGAGGAACCAGAGGGCCTTCTGGTTCTGCGTGAGCGGGTGCCGGTTCGGGTCCTCGTACAGCTCGACGGTGACCGCCCCGCTCTCGGTCCCGGCCTCCCGCGCCGCCAGGGTCTCGGTGGCGGCGTGCAGCTGGGCGATCAGCTCCCGCACGGGGGCGCCGCTGAGGAGGGCGACGACGGGCAGCGCGACACCGGTCTCCGCCTGGATCCGGGCCCTCAGCTCCATGGCGAGGAGCGAGTCGAGACCGAGTTCGCCGAGCCCGGCGTCCGGGTCGATCCGCTCGGCACCCACCCGCAGGACCGTCGCGGCGGGGGCCAGGAAGTACTCGGCCACGAGCCGGGCCCGCTCGTCCTCGTCGCCGGTGGCACGGAACCGGGCGAGATAGCCGCCCTGCCCGTCGGCCCCGCCCGGTCCCGCGGCGGACGCGGCGGCTTCGGCCGCGAGACCCGCGACCAGCGGGGGCGAGGTGGGGTACCAGGCGAGGAAGGTCTTCCAGTCGCTGATGGTGGCGATCAGCAGCTGTGCCCGGTCCTGCCCGAACACCCGCTCCAGGACGGCCGTTCCGGCGGCCGGGGAGAGCGAGCTCATGCCCCGGACCAGGCGGTAGTGCTCGACGAGGCTCAGCTCCTCGATCATGCCGGTCGCCCACGGGCCCCAGTTCAGGCTGAGCGCGGGCAGGCCGCGGGCCCTGCGGTGGTGGGCGAGGGCGTCGAGGAAGGCGTTGCCCGCGGCGTAGTTGGTCTGGCCGGTGGTGGTGAGCAGCGCGGCGACCGAGGAGAAGAGGACGAAGTGGTCGAGCGGCTCGTCGCGCAGCAGGTGGTGCAGGAGCCAGGCACCGGCCGCCTTCGGCGCGAGGACGGCGTCGAAGGCGGCGCGGTCCATGTCCTGGACCGGGATGTCCCGCACGTGCCCGGCGAGATGGAAGACGCCCCGGACGGGAAGGGCGTCCCGGTCTCGGCGGTCGGCCAGCCACGCGGTGAGCGCGGCCTCGTCGGCGATGTCGAGGGCGGCGTGGACGGGATGGGCGCCGAGCGCCTCCAGCTCCTTGACGAAGCGCGCCCCTGAGCCCGCCGGGGAGTCCGGGTCGAGGGCCCGCCAGCCGGCGCGGTCGGGGAGTTCGGTGCGGCCCACCAGGATCAGGTGCCGGGCGCCCTGGCGGACGAGGTAGCGGCAGAGCAGTCGGCCGAGGGCGCCGAAGGCCCCGGTCACCAGGTAGGCACCGTCCGGGCGGAGCCGGGGCGCCAGGGGGCGGGTGAGGCCCTCGGGTCGGACGAGACCGCTGACGAGCCGGCGTCCTGCCCGCAGCGCGACCTCGTCCTCGGGGGATTCGGGTCCGTGGGGTGCGAGGACCTCGCGCAGGAGGGCGTGGGCGTCGGCTTCGGGGTCGGGGTCGGGGGTGGACGTCGTCCCTTCCAGGTCGATCAGCTTGCCCGGGTGGGCGATCAGTTCCTGGTGCCGGAGCACGCGGCCGATGCCCCAGACCGGGGCGCCGAGGGGTTCGACCAGGTCGCCGGGGGCCGCCGCCTGGGTGCCCCGGGTGACCAGGTGCAGGGACCCGGGTGCGGCGAGCTGTCCGGGGTCGTCCCGGAGCGCCTGCGCGAGCGCGACGACGGAGTAGGCGCCCAGCGCGCCGTGCTCGTCGAGGTGCTCGCGGGCGGTGGCGTCCAGTGCGGGCAGGTCCAGGTTCCACAGGTGTACGACGGTGTCGACGCCGCGCCCGTCGCGCGCGGCCAGCTCGGCGAGGAGCCGGCGCAGATCGTCCGCGTTCCCGGGCACCACCTCGGAGCGGCCGCCGTCGCCCGTCCCGCAGGCGTACGCGTCGCCCGGCCGGACGAGATGGCAGGAACCGCCGCGCGCGGTGACGAGCCGCTCCAGGGCATCGGCCACTCCCCCGGGCCGGTCGGCGAACAGCAGCCAGTTCTCGGGGCCCGGTGTCTCGGTCTGCTCCAGCGGTGCCTCGTGCCAGGCGAGTTCGGCGAGCCAGCCGTCGATCGTCGCGAGTCCGACCGTCGCCGAGGCCTGTTCGACGTCCGCGGCACGGAAGCCGTGGACGTGGCCGACGCGTTCGCCGTCCTCGGTGTGGAGGACGATGTCGCCGATCAGTTCGTCGTCCGCGCGCCGGGTGAGGGTGGCGTGGGCCCACAGGGGCCGGTCGCCGATCGGTGTCGTCCGCACCTCGTCGATGGAGAGCGGGAGCAGGATCCCCGTACCGGATGTACCGGATGTACCGGATGCACCGGACGTGCCGGCTGCGGTCTCGTCCGGGAGTCCGGCCACGAGCAGCGCCTGGAAGCAGGCGTCGAGGAGGACCGGGTGGAGCTGGTGGCCCGCCGCGCCGCCGCCGACGCTCGCGGGCGGCCGGATCAGCGCGAGCGCCTCGCCCAGCCCGTCCTCGCCGCGCCCCCGCCAGGCCTCGGCGATGCCCTGGAACGCGGGGCCGTAGTGGTAGCCGCGCGCCCCGAGGGTCTCGTAGCAGGCGGCGGAGTCCATGGGCCGCTCCGCGCGATCCCGGATCGCCGCCAGGTCCTCGGGCGTTCGGCGGGGCGCGGGCGCCCCGGCGCGGACGACTCCGACGGCGTGGACGGTGGCGGCGTCGGCGCCGCCGGTCGCCACGGTGAACGCGGCCGACCGGGCGGAGAGCGACAGCTGGACGGCCTTGGGGGCGTCGTCGGGCAGGAAGAGGGCCTTGCGCAGTTCGATGTCGCCGAGCACGACGTCCTCGGCGCCGGTCACCGCCCGGACGGCCTGGGTGGCCATCTCGACGTATCCGGCGGCGGGGAACAGGGTCCGCCCCTGGATGCGGTGGTCGGCGAGGTAGGGCTGGGTCTCGACGTCCAGCGCCACCTCCCAGGTGGGTTCGGCGGTGTCGAGCCGGCGGCCGAGCAGCGGGTGGTCCTGCCGGCCGAGGCGCACGTCCGCGACCGGCTCCGGTTCGGCCCAGTAGCGGTCGCGCCGCCAGGGGTAGCGCGGCAGGGGCACCGAGCGGCCACGCGGATGGAGGGCGTGCCAGTCGACGGGGCAGCCGAGGGTGTGGAGCGCGGCCAGGGAGGTGGTGAAGCGGAGGGCCTCGTCCTCGGCGCGGCGGATGGAGGGCAGCGTGGTCGCGGTCGCCTCACCGGTCTCGGCCGTCTGCTGGAAGCACTCCTTGATGGAGTGGCCGAGCACCGGGTGGGGACCGATCTCCAGGAAGGTGCGGTACCCGTCGGCGGCGAGGGCGTCGACGGCCGCGCGGAAGCGCACCGTGTCGCGCACGTTGTGCCACCAGTAGGCGGCGTCCAGCTCGGGGCCTTCGGCCCGGCCTTCCCTGCCGGTCAGCTGGAGCGGCAGCCGGGCGCGGCGGGGTGCGATGTCGGACAGTTCGGCGAGCAGTTCGTCCTTGATCGCGTCCATCGCGGCGGAGTGGTACGGCACTTGTACGTCGAGGAGCTTCGCGAACACGCCGTCGGCGCGCGCGGACGTGGCGTACGCGCCGAGCGCGGCCTCGTCGCCGGCCAGGGTGAGGGCGCCCGGGCTGTTCACGGCGGCGACCGACAGCCGGTCGCCGAAGGGCTCGGCCCTGCGCAGCGCCTCGTCCTCGGGAAGCCCCACGGCGAGCATGGTGCCGGTGCCCGCCAGCCGGTGCTGGAGGCGGCTGCGGGCCAGCACGATGCGCACGGCGTCGCGGAGGCTGTACACCCCGGCCTCGTAGAACGCCGCGATCTCGCCCGTGCTGTGGCCCACGACGGCGGAGGGGTGCACGCCGTGGGCCCGCCAGAGCGCGGCGAGGCCCACCTGGACGGCGAAGTTCGCGGGCTGGGCGAGCCAGGTCTCCGCCATCCGGGAGGCGTCCTCGGCCGCGTTCAGCTCGGCGACGAGGGACCAGCCGGCCTGCGCGGCGATCTCCCGGTCGACGGCCTCGACGGCCTGCCGGTAGACGGGCCGGGTGGCGTACAACTGGCGCCCCATCGCCCACCATTGGGGGCCCATGCCGGTGAACACCCAGACGGGTTCGGCCTGTCGGCCCTCGCGCCGCCTGCCGGTCACCACACGGGGGTGTTCCTCGCCCCGGCCGTAGGCGGCCAGGGCCTCGTCCACCTCGTCGGGCGAGCCGTACACGACGGACAGCCGGACGTCGTGGTGCTGGCGGCGGTGGGCGAGGGAGTACGCCAGGTCCGGGAGGGACGCTCGCCCGGTGAGCCGCTCGTCGGCGGCGGCCAGTTCCGCGCGGACGGCCTCGGCGAGCGCCGGCAGGACGGCGGCGTCGCGCGTGCTGAGCGGCAGCACGGAGGGCGTGGGGGCGTCGGCGGTGTCCGTAGTGGTGCTGTCCGTGCCGTCCGTACTGTCCGTGCTGTCCGTGCTGTCGGGCACAGGTGCGGGTGCGGCTTCGAGCAGGACGTGGGCGTTGGTGCCGCCGAAGCCGAAGGAGTTGACCCCGGCGCGGGCGGGTCCCTCGTGAGCGGGCCAGGGAGTGAGCCGGTCGGGGATCTCGTACGGCGCGGAGTCGAGGTCGATGGCGGGGTTGATCCGCTCCAGGTTGATGTGGGGCGGGATGAGCCGGTGCTCGAGGCTGAGGGCGGTCTTGATGAGCCCGGCGATGCCCGCGGCGGACTCGGTGTGCCCGATGTTCGTCTTGACGGAGCCCACGTAGCAGGCATCGCCCGGCCTGCGCCCGATCGCGAGGGCCCGGGCCAGCGCACCCGCCTCCACCGGGTCGCCGACGGGCGTGGACGTCCCGTGGGCCTCCACGTACTGGAGGTCTCCCGGCGTGATGCCCGCCCGCTCGCAGACCTGCTCGATCAGGGCGACCTGGGCGTCGGCGCTGGGGACGGTGATGCCGTTGGTACGGCCGTCCTGGTTGACACCGGTCTCCGTGACGACGGCGTGGATCCGGTCCCCGTCGCGCACGGCGTCCGAGAGCCGCTTGAGGACGACGATCCCGACGCCTTCGGCGCGGACATAGCCGTTCGCCCCGGCGTCGAAGGTGCGGGAGCGGCCGTCAGGGGAGAGGAAGCCGCCCTTCGTCTCGGCGATCGTGTACTGCGGGGTCAGATGCAGCAGCGTGCCGCCCGCGAGGGCGAGCGAGCTCTCGCCTCGCCGCAGGCTCTCGCAGGCGAGGTGGACGGCGACGAGGGAGGAACTGCACGCGGAGTCGACGGAAAGGCTCGGCCCCCGGAAATCGAAGCAGTGCGAGAGCCGGTTCGACACCATCGTCATCATCGTGCCGGTCGCGGTGTGCGCGCCGAGGGTGTCGAAGCGCAGGTCGGCGAATTGCAGGATCTTGTAGTCGAGGGTGAAGGCGCCGACGAAGACGCCGACGTCCTGCCCGGCGAGTTCGGCCGGCTTCTGCCCGCCGTCCTCCAGCGCTTCCCAGCTCACCTCCAGGAGCTTGCGCTGCTGCGGGTCCATGGAGTGCGCCTCGCGCGGGCTGATCCCGAAGAACTCCGGGTCGAACTCGTCGAAGCCGTCGATGTAGCCGCCTCGCCCGCCGACCAGCCGACCGGGTTTGGACTTGTCACGGCTGCCCAGTGACGCGACGTCGTACCGGTCCGGCGGGGTGGGCGTGAGGCAGTCCTTCCCGTCGACCAGGTTGCGCCAGAAGCCGCGGTGGTCGTTGGCGCCGCCCGGGAAGCGGCAGCCGATCCCGATGATCGCGATCTTCTCCGCGGGTTTGGGGAGGGCGGCGGAGGCGGCGATGTGGGCATGGCGAAGCGATTCAGGCATGAGCGGTCCCTTGATGCGCGTGGTGAGCGGAGAGGGCGTGACGGACGGGCGGATCGGAACGAGGCGTCACGGTGAGCGGCCCGGTGCCGGAGCAGCACGGAACACCGACGCGGACGCGGGCGGGGAGCGCCCCGGGCAGGGGCACGACGAGGAGGACCGGGCGGCCGGGGAGGGCCGGGGGCCGGTCAGCCGGCGGGGCGCCGCCACGGGTGGACGAGGGTGGCCAGGACGGCGCCGGTGTCGGGGAAGGAGGCCGGGTCGGTCAGACCGACGGACTCCGGTTCACGGCCGGGGCGCCAGGTGAAGGTGCCGAACACCCGGTCCCAGACCGACAGATCGGAGGCGTAGTGCCCCGCTTCGGAGAGGTCGGTGCTGTGGTGCAGCCGATGCTGCTCGGGGCCGGCGAAGACGTGCCCGAGCCGGCCGAGCCGTACGCGGATGTTGGCGTGCACGAAGTACCCCTGGGCGACGACGAAGAGGCCGACCGCGAACACCGCTCGCCCGGAGAACCCGACCAGGGCCAGCGCCAGTTGCACGAAGCCCTGGGAGATGACGACGTCGAGCACATGGTTGACCCCGTTGTTGCCGACGTTGACCTTCGTGGGGACGTGGTGGACGCCGTGCAGCCGCCAGAGCCAGGCGTACGTGTGCCCGGCGCGATGCACCACGTAGCTCGCGAGCGAGCCGAGGAGCAGGGCCACGGGTATCTCGGCCCACAGGGGCAGCCACGGATCGCGGCGGGCGACCTTGCCGACGGCGTACAGCACGAGGCCCTGCCCGAGGGTGCCGCCGAGAGCGGTGAGGACGTAGTACACGCCGTACCACCCCCACTCCCTGCGCCCGGGCTGCCAGGAACGGTCGTACGGAATGAGGAACTCGAGCAGCACGAGATAGCCGAGCACCGAGAACTGGAAGAGCAGAACGGCGCGCCCCGGGTCCCAGCCGCGTCCCTCGGTGAGGAGGAAGACGGCCGCGACCGCGAGCAGCAGGACCGGCTGGACGGTCACGGCCAGGGCATCGCGCGCCGATAACCGGGGCATGGCACTCCACTTCATGGGGACGGCGTCGCTGCGGGGACGGAACACGGGGGGGGCTCCCCGGCGCGGAGGAAGGCGCCGGGGACTTGATGACAGTATGAATTCGTACGACTACACAGGGCAACGGCCACCGACCGGCGCACGGTGTCGCACGCGCCGGTACCAGTGATCCGAATGCCACCGGTGCGCACTCCAGAAATCTGTCTCAACCAGGCTTAATCCCCGGGAAGTTGATCATCCGGGTGGGCGGATCGATTCGCCAATGGATCACCACCGGACGCACGCCACAAGCCGTCCCAATTACGAGGAGCGAGGGATCAACTCGGGCATTCGGTAGACCTGTCGACCCGAAAATGATCACAATGTGAAGGAAGCGTGCAGCCCGAGTCGATCAGGAGTCACCGTGACCACTCCCCACAGCCCCACCCCCCGCCCGAGCACGGCGGACGCGTCGGCGGACGCTCAACACGGCGCCGTGCCCGCCGCGTTCGAAGCGGTGCCGCCGCTCGACGGGGAGCTGTGCTTCGACGGCGCCGCCCTCGAAGCGGCCTCCGGCGACTTCGGCCGGATGGTCCGCCAGGCCCCCGCAGCCGTTCTGAAACCCGGCTCGGCCGACGACGTCGCCGTGATGGTCCGCTACTGCCGTGAGCGCGGACTGAAGGTCGCCGGCCGGGGCCAGGGGCACTCCACCTACGGCCAGGCCCAGGTGCCGGCCGGGCTCGTCGTCGACCTCGGCTCCCTCGACGCCGTGGAGATCCGCGACGACACGGCGGTCGTCCAGGGCGGGGCACTGTGGAGCACCGTGGTCCGGGCCTCCCTGCCCCTGGGGCTCACCCCGCCCACCTTCACCGACTACCTGGAGCTGTCCGTGGGCGGCACGCTCTCCGCCGGCGGACTCGGCGGACAGATAGGCCACCACGGCACGCAGGTCGACAACGTCCTCGAACTCGAAGTGGTCACCGGCGAAGGCGAACTCACGACCTGCTCGCCCACCGAGCGTCCGGACCTCTTCCGGGCGGTCCTCGGCGGCCTCGGCCAGTGCGCGATCATCACCCGCGCCACCCTCGCGCTGGTTCCCGCGCCCCGCTCCGTGCGGTTCTACGTCCTGACGTTCCCGAGCGTCGCCGCACTCACCGCGCGGGAGGCCGAGCTGATCAAGGAGGGCCGTTTCGACTACCTCATCGGCCAGGCCAGGCTGACTCCCGACGGCTGGATCCACTTCGTCGAAGCGGCCTCCTACGACGCAACCGCCGAGGACGACGCCCGGCTCACGGACGGCCTGGGGCACACCTCGGCCGAGGTCCAGGACATCGCGTACTTCGACTTCCTCAACCGGATCGCCCCGACGATGGACCTGTTCAAGTCGATCGGGGAGTGGCAGCGCCCCCACCCCTGGTACGACAGCCTGCTCCCCGCGTCCACCGTGGACGAGGTCGTCACGGAGACGCTGGCCGGCCTCAAGCCCGGCTCGATCGGCGCGAGCGCGGTCATCCTCCTGTACCCGATTCTCACCGCCAAGTGCCGGACCCCGCTGCCGGTCATGCCGGACGAGGAGCTCGTCTACCTCTTCTCGCTCCTCAGGACCGCCTCCCCCGGTGCGGACTCCGCCGAGGAGATGGTCGCCGCGAACCGTGCCCAGTACGACGCCACGGTCGCGGCGGGCGGCACCTGGTACCCGATCGGTTCGGTGCCGCTCACCGCGGACGACTGGGTCCGCCACTTCGGCGCCTTCTGGCCCGAGTTCCAGGAGGCTCGCCACCGCTACGACCCCGACGGCATCCTCACCCCGGGCCAGCGCATCTTCTGACCCGGACGGGCCCGGTCCGGCACGGGGCCCGGCCGGTCGGCGAAGATGGAGGGGTCACCCCGTCCGGGGTCACCCCGTCCCTCGACGCGAGGAGCGTCCACCCCGATGTCCACCACCGGTTCCGGTCCCGGCACGAGGCCTCCGACGATCGCCGACGTCGCCAGGGTCGCCGGTGTGTCCCGTACGACGGTCTCGCACGCCCTCAACGGGCTCGGCAAGGTCGACCCCCGGACCCGGGAGCGCATCAAGCAGGTCGCCGCGGAGCTCGGCTACCGGCCCAATCTCCGGGCCCAGCGGCTGCGGCGCGGGGAGGCGAAGGCCATCGCACTCGCCTCCTCCATGCCGTTCGCGGTGGCGGGCGGGCCGTCCCGGCTCGGCTTCTACATGGAGGTCGCGGCCGCGGCCGCCGAGAGCGCCCTGCTGCACGACTACGCGCTGGTGCTCGTACCGCCCGTGCAGTCCGGGTCGGCGCTGTACTCGGTGGACATCGACGGGGCCATCGTGGTGGAGCCCGACGCGGACGACCCGGCGGTCGCCGCCCTCAAGGAACGCGGGCTGCCGTACGTGACCCTCGGCAGGCCCGTGTCGGCGACCGAGGACGTGCCGTACGTGGATCTGCGCGGCGGTCTCGTCGCCGAGCTGCTCCTGACCCATCTCCACGCGCAGGGGGCCCGGCGGCCCGCCCTGCTCGTCGGCGCCGGCCTACGGCACTCGGCCGTGGACGCCCGCGCCGCCTACGAGCGGCTCGCGGCGGAACACGGCTGGACGCCCGTGGTGGCGACCGCTCCCGAGGCGGGCGGCGAACAGGCGGGCTACGAGCGGTGCGCGGCCCTGCTCGCCGAGCACCCCGGGATCGACGCGGTCTGCGCGATGGTGGACACCTTCGCGGTGGGTGCGGTACGGGCGATCCGGGACAGCGGGCGCGCCGTGCCGGACGACGTCATGGTCGTCACCCGGTACGACGGCCTGCGCGCCCGGACCTGCGAACCGCCCCTGACCGCCGTGGACCTGCACCTGGACCGGGCCGCCGCCGACGCGGTGACCCTGCTCCTCGGCCGGCTGCGCGGTGACGCCTCCTCGGACGCCACCGCGCACGTGACGGCGGCGCCGGAGCCTCGCGTCGTCGCCCGCCGTTCGTCGGGGGCGTGAGACCTCCCTGACGGAGCCGGTCAGAGACCGACGATCAGCAGCGCCCCCGAGACGAGGGCGAAGCCGAGCACGAAGTGCCGCATCCGCCGCGCGTCGATCCGGTGGTGGGCCAAGCGGCTCAGCCAGGCTCCCGCGGCGATCGCGGGAGCCAGCGCCAGGGCCCAGCCGAGGTCGGCGGGCCTCCCCTCGCCCGTCGCGAACAGCAGGAGCAGCGAGGCGACTTCGCCGACGAGGAAGCAGACGGCCACGGTGGACCGCAGCTCCGCCGGCGGCCGGTGCTGGTAGACAAGGGCGAGCGGCGGACCGCCGACCCCCGTCGCCGTCTCCGTCAGGCCCGTCACCGCGCCCGCTCCCACATAGGCGGCCCGGCCCGGCGTGAACGCGGGCGCCACCAGGCTCACGACCGCCGCGAGCACGGTGGCGAGGCCCACGAAGAGGCCGAGGCCGCGCTCCGGGATCAGCCACAGCAGCGCGAGGCCGCCGGGGGTCGCCCCGAGGCGCGCGGCCGTGATCCAGCCCGCGCCGCGCAGGTCGAGCGAGGACCGTTCGCGCCAGGCGACGTACAGATTGAGCGGGATCATCGCCGCCAGGACGAACACGGGGAGCAGCCGCGGATCGAGGAGGCCCGCCACCGGGGCCACGATCAGGGCGAAGCCGAGGCCGCTGCTGCCCTGGACGAAGGCGGCGGCCGTCACGGTGAGGGCGAGGATCACCAGCGTCCCGGCCGTCACCTCGCGGTCCTCTCGGCCCGTGCCGTCCGCTCCGCCCGCGCCGCGGTCGAGGTCGGGTGGACGCGGGTGACGGCGGCGCCGCCCACGGTCGTTCGCGCCAGTTCGGCGGCCCGGCGCACGAGGGCGGCCCCGTCCCAGTCGACGGGCCGTCCTTCCCACAGGCGCAGCCTGCCCGCGACGAACACCGCGGTGATCTGGTCGCGGTTGCCACGCCGGACCAGCTCCCAGGGCAGGTCCCAGGAGAGCGCGAGTTCCGGGGAGGTCGTGTCGACGAGGAGGAAGTCGGCGGCGAGGCCCTCGGCGATCGTGCCGGTCCGTGCGCCGAGGCCCACGGCGTCGGCTCCGCCGCGGGTGGCGTGCTCCAGCCAGGTCCAGCCGGCGCCGCAGGACGAGTCGCCGGTGGCGAGCCCGTAGGCCAGGCGCTGGGCGAACTCGGCCGCGTCGGCGAGCCGGAAGCCGTCGCCGCGCGTTCCGTCAGTGCCCAGGCCGAAGCGGATGCCCCGCTCGGCCATGGCGGTGGCGGGCGCGACGGCGTTGCCCTTCCAGGCGCTGGCGACGGGGTTGTAGCTGACGGCGGTCCCGGTGTCGGCGAGCAGGGTGAGTTCGCGCGGGGTGAGGAGGGTGGCGTGCGCGGCGAGCAGGTGGGGGCCGAGGACGCCGAGCCTGTGGAGGTGCTCCAGGGGCCGAAGTCCGTGGCGTACGAGGGAGCGTTCGACGCCCGCCAGGTGCTCGTTGACATGGATCTGGAGGACCGCGCCGGCCTCGGCCGCGAGACGGGCTGTGTGCCGGAGGGTCTCCTCGGTGGCGGCCTCGGGGATGGAGACGGCGAGGGAGGCGTGGATCAGCGGGTCGCCCGCGTAGCGCGCGAGGTGCTTCTCGGCGCCCTCCGGGTCGGCCTGGTCCGCGCCGTCGGCGTCGTTGCGGACCAGGCCGAGGACGCACCGGATTCCGGCGTCGCGGGCCGCGCCGGCCACCACGTCGACGTCGACGTCGGCGCGGGTTCCCGCGTCGGCGACGGTGGTGAAGCCGCCGCGCAGGGCTTCGAGCACGGCCAACTTGGCGGCGACGTAGGCCGCTTCCTCGTCGAGGGCGCCTTCCAGCGGCACCCACACCCTGCGGAAGATCTCGGACGGCTCCCCGAAGGCGAGCGCCGCGCCGAAGCTCTGGGTGAGGTGGTGGTGGGCGTCGACGAAGCCGGGCATCAGGAGGTGCCCCGGGAGCGGGACCGGATCGAGGTGGGGGTGGGTGCGGGTCAGTTCCCGGACGGGCCCGACGCGCCGGAAGGAGCCGTCGGCGACCACGACCGCGTGACCGTCGGCCGGGCCCTCGGGCAGCAGAACGGCGTCCGGGGCGAGCAGGAGCGGCCGGTCCGCACCGGCGAGAACGTCATGGGTGAGCTGGTCGAGCTGGTTCATCGGTCGCTTTCCGTACGGGGGCGGGCGAGGGTCGGCCGTCCGGCGAGGCGTGGCCTGACGTGGTGGAAGAGGATGTTGAGGACGGCGGCGACGAACGCGCCGACGGCGACGCCGCTTTCGAGGAGGATCCGGAGGTTCGGCGGGAAGCCGCCGTACACGCCGGGGACGAGGATCGGGAGCAGTCCGAGCGCGAGGGCGACGGCGCAGACGAAGGTGTTCGTGTGTGTGCCGAGGTCGGAGCGGCCGAGCATCTGGACGCCGAGCACGGTGATCACGGCGAAGACGACCATCGCCGTGCCGCCGACGACCGCGGCGGGGACGACGCTGATCATCCGGGTCACGGGGGCGAGGAATCCGATGAGGATGAGCACGACGCCGGCCGCTGCGGTCACGAAGCGGCTGCGGACGCCGGTGACGCGGACGATGCCGATGTTCTCGCCGCTGGTGACCATGAGCGGCAGGCCGAGGAATCCCCCGAAGAGCGAGGTGAGCGCGTCGCCCCGGACCGTCTTGGGGACGTCGGCGCGGGTGTCGATCTCCTTGCCGACGGCCTCCGCGTTGATGACGGTCTGTCCGGTGGCCTCGGCCATGGAGGCGAGGCTGTAGAGCATCAGCGGCAGGGCGGCGACGAGGTTGAACTGGGGTGAGCCGAACGGCATCAGCTGCGGCAGGGTGAGCAGCCCTCCGTCGGTGACCGCGCCGAGGTCGACGGTTCCGAGGGCGGAGGCGAGGCCGGTGCCTGCCAGCAGGCCGAGCATCACGGCCAGTTGGCGCAGGATGCCGCTGAAGAGCAGGTAGAAGGCGACGGTGAAGCCGATGGTGGCGAGGCCCAGACCGAGGTTGAGGGGGTCGGCGAAGCCGGGTGTGCCGGGGCGGCCGGTGACGAGGACCGCGCCGACCTTCACCAGGTTGACGCCGACGATGACGATCATCGTGCCGATGACGAGGGCCGGGAAGAAGGCCAGCAGCCGTGAGAAGAGGGGCAGGACGAGGAAGCAGAAGGCCGCGGTGAGGATCACGGCCCCGGTCGCGGTGCGCAGACCGTGCTGTTCGGCGATGGCGAGGAAGAGGATGAGGGGCGCGCCGCCCGGCAGCATCACGAAGGGCAGGCGGGGCCCGAACTTCCAGGGGCCGAGCGACTGGATCAGGGATCCGACCCCGGAGAGCACGAAGGCCGCCGAGAGAAGGTTGACGGTGAGTCCGGGGTCGAGGCGGAGGGTCGCGCTCATCAGGAAGATCGCCGAGATGGGGGTGGCGGCCATGACGAGCACGTGCTGGACCCCGAAGAGCAGGATCCGGCCCAGGGGACGGGACTGGTCGACGGGGTGGGGCGTGTCGGGGGCCGGGCGCTCGTGGCTCTCCGAGGCGGGGGCCTGGGCGGCGGGTTCGGGCGTCTCAGGGGTGGGGGTTGGTCGTTCCGTGCCGGGGTGGTGCTGGGGAGTGGACACGTAGGGGCTCCGTTCGGGCGTCGCTGCACGCGCGGATTTCAGCCGCGATCCGGCCCCGGGACGGAGGGCCAAATCGATTTGGCCAAATCGATTTGGCCGCCAGTATCCGAGGGCCCCCGCTCAGCGTCAAGGCCTCCTAGACTGTCCCCCATGAAGATCGTGCCGCGGCTGCTCCCCCACTCCCCCGAGCTGGAGCCGCCCACGCCGCCCGCGCTGCCCGTTCCCGGTGATGCGCCGCACGTGTGGCTCGTCCGGGCACCCGAAGTGGACCTGCCCGCCGCGCGGACGGACGTGCTCGACGCCGGGGAGCGGGAGACCGCGCGGGGGTTCCGGAGCGACGCGGACCGTCGTACGTACGCCGAAGTGCACGTCGGGCTGCGGGTGTTGCTGGGCGGCTACCTGGGGATGAAGCCCCAGGACGTGCCGCTCGTACGGCGGCCGTGCCCGGAGTGCCGGGAGCCGCACGGGCGGCCCGCCGTCGAGGGCGATCCCCTCCACTTCTCCCTCTCGCACAGCGACGGTCTCGGCCTGCTCGCCTTCGCGGCGAGCCCGGTCGGGGTGGACGTCGAGCGGCTCCCGGGGCCGGACACGGTCGAAGAGGTCGCGCCGATGCTGCATCCGCGCGAGGCAGCGGAGTTGGCCGCGCTGCCCACGGCCGAGCGGCCGCGCGCCTTCGCGCGGACCTGGGCGCGCAAGGAGGCGTATCTGAAGGGTCTCGGCACGGGTCTGGCCCGCGGGCTCGCGCTCGACCACATCGGTGCGGCCGAACCGTGCGAGGCCCGGCTGCCGGGCTGGCGGATCGGCGACGTCACGGTCGACCCCACGCACGCGGGGGCCGTGGCCGTCCGGATCTGAGCGCACGACCGCGCGCCCAAGGGCTCGTGCGATACGCCAGAATGACGGGATGACCAGCAACGACGTGGGTGGCGAGCAGATCTGGAACCCGCAGCGCCTGCGCAGCGGGAACGAGCGGTTGCTGCTCGGTCTGCTGCGCTCCGCGGGACCCGCCTCCCGGGCCCAGCTCGCCCGGACCACGGGCCTGTCCAAGCCCACGGTCTCCAGCGCCCTGGCCTCGCTCGAACAGGCCGGGCTCGTCAGACAGGCGGGGGTCCACACGCCCGAACGCGGCCGGACCGCCGTGCTCTACGCACCGGACCCCACCGCGGGCTACGCGCTCGGCATCGACATCGGCCGGGCCTGGCTGCGCGTCGCCCTCGCCGACCTCGACGGCACGGTCGTGGCCCGTACGGACGTGCGCAACCAGGCCCGCAGCTCGGGGCCGATGGCGGACCTGGTCGTTACCACCGCCCGTCAGCTCGTGGGGAGTTCCGCAGTCGCGCCGGCCACGATCGTGCAGGCGGTCGTGGGGACGCCCGGCGTCTACGACGAGGACCTGCGGCGGGTCAGGTTCGCGGGGAACCTGCCCGGCTGGGGGCGCCCGGGGCTCTTCGACCGGATGCGCGAGGGGCTCGGCCTGCCCCTCGCCGTCCACAACGACGCCAATCTCGCCGCGCTCGGGGAGTACACCGTCGGGGTCGGCGCGGGCAGCAGGCTCTTCGTGTACCTGATGATCGGCACCGGTCTGGGCATGGGCGTGGTGAGCGAGGGCCGGCTCTTCACCGGGGCGCACGGCGGCGCGGGCGAGATCGGCTTCCTGCCGTGGCCGGGGCGCCAGGGACCGGGCACCCTGGAGGGGCTGGTCTCCGGTGACGCGGTGGTCGCCGCCGCCCGGGAGCGGGGCATGACCGGGGACCTCAGCGCGAAGGACGTCTTCGACGCGGCCCGGTCGGGCGACCCGTCCGCCGTCGAGGCGGTCGAGTTGGAGGGCGAGCGCCTCGCGCACACGGTGGCCGCCGTCTCCTCGGTGCTCGACCCCGATCTCGTGGTCCTCGGCGGCGGCGTCGGCCACAGCGCGGACCTGCTGCTCCGTACGGTGCGGACGACCCTGCGGGCGATCACGCCCCTCCGCCCCCGGGTCGCCGCGAGCACCCTCGGCGAGGACGCGGTGCTGCACGGCGCCCTCGCCATCGCCCTGGACACGGCGCGGGACGTCGTCTTCGAACGCCGCCCGCACCCCTAGGAAGAGTGTCCTCAGCCCCAGGTGCGGGAGCAGAGCACCAGCTGGTAGCCGTCCGGGTCGGCGATCGTGACGCCGTACTCGTCCCAGTAGGGGTTGTGCGCCGCGACCCGCGTGCCGCCGGCCGCCGTCAGGCGGTCGATGAGCGACTGCTCCGCCGGTTCGCCGAGGTAGAGCACGAAGAGGT
The DNA here is from genome assembly GCF_040653315.1 of Streptomyces sp. NPDC047981. Lineage (NCBI taxonomy): Bacteria > Bacillati > Actinomycetota > Actinomycetes > Kitasatosporales > Streptomycetaceae > Streptomyces > Streptomyces sp. NPDC047981. Next base: position 69,732 of record NZ_JBEZNQ010000028.1, read on the forward strand.
CCTCCACGGTGGGCGTCGGCTCCACCGGGTGCTCCGGGTCGCGGGTCAGCTCGAAGTGCCAGGAGCCGTCCTTCGGGCCGACCATCAGCAGGTCGTGCTTGCCCGACACGCGTTCGGTCGTGCGCCACAGGACGTCCAGGCCGAGGCCGTCCACGTAGAACCGCTCGGCGGCGGCGAGGTCCCGCGAGGGCCGGGCCACACGGACGTGCACCGTGGTGTCGATCATGCCGAGGCCTCCAGGGCGGCACGCCAGACCGGGCTGTCGACATAGTGGTTGTCGTAGCGCTCAGCGGACGCGGCGATCTCCTTGGGGTCGGCCTCGCCACGCATCACACGGCCGAGCAGCCGCAGGTAGTCGAAGCGGCCCATGCCCGGGGTGAAGACGAACAGGACGTCCGCCTCGCAGCCGGGCGCGGCGGCGAAGGCGTGCGGGGTGTGCGGCGGCACGGCGAGGAAGTCGCCCGCCTCCAGGACGGTGATCTCCTCCCCCACCAGCACCTGGAGGGAGCCGCTGATCACGAAGAACAGCTCGGTCGCCTTGGTGTGGAAGTGCGCGGGCGCGCCCACGGCGCCCTTGGCGAAGGTGGAGCGGTAACTGGTGAATCCGTCCGCCGTGCCGTCCGAGTCGGCGAACAGCCTCATCACACTGCTGGGGTCGGCGCAGGTCTCGGCCTCTGCGTGCCGGGTCAGGACCGGAGGGAAGGGGGCGGCGGACGGAGTCCCCTGGGATGCGTTGTCAGTCATGATCCGGACTTTACGATCATGAACACGCTTCTGGCCAGGGCTTTCGTGCCCGAGAGCGCCACAGTGCGAGATGAACGCGCGGTGAACTCACATCGAACCGAGAAGCCCTACTGGAGCGCCTCTTTGACGCTCGGTCACCTGTTCGTGCCCGGTGCTAAGATCACCACGCTTGCGGAGCGGTGGATGGGTGCACGACAACATCTCCGACCACGGCGACCCTCCGGATCGGTACCCCCGGACACCGGAAGGCCGGCCGGGCCACCCGCATTGACGGAATTCAGCAGCACCGTCAGTCGCCTGAAGAGAGCCTTATGACGTATTACGTACAGAACCCGGTCCTCTGGGTCCTCCTGGCCGCCACTCTTGGCGCCGCCGCGGTCATCGTTCGCCAGCGCAAGGCGATTCGGACCTTACGGCAGGGGACCGAGGAGCTCAAGGCACATTACTCCGAATTGGAGAACAGCTACACGAAATCCGTCGAGGAAGAGAAGGAGCGCGCACAGGAATCGACCAAGTCGGTCCTCAAGTCCGCGATGCGGACGCTCCAAGGCCTCGCCGCCGAGCAGCAGTTGGTCATCTCCGGACTTCAGAACAAGTACGGAGACTCCGTCATTCTCCGGGACCTCCTGGAGATCGACCACACCAACTCGCAGTTCGGTCGGCGCGCCCAGTCGATCGCCGTCCTGTGCGACGGCTGGCTCGGTCGGCACCGCGAGATCGCGTCGGTGTACGACGTGGTCCGCAGCGCCCAGGGCCGTATCCGCCACTTCCGGCGGGTGGAGATCCTCTCCCAGGTCGACTTCGGCATCACCAGCCGCGCCGTCGAGCCGGTGGCCCTCGCGCTCGCCGAGCTCCTCGACAACGCGACCAGCTATTCCAGCCCGGACACCGTGGTCGAGATCAATATCCGTACCGTGCCCAAGGGCATTTGCATCGTCGTCGACGACGCCGGTGTCGGTATGAACGACGAGGAACGGGTCAGGGCCGAGAAACTCCTGTCCACCGAGCGGGTGTCCGGTGTCTCCGGGCTCGGCAGCCCGCCGCAGTTCGGTTTCGCCGTGATCGGAGTGCTCAGTGAGCGCTTCGGATTCGAGGTGTCCGTGGATTCCACTTCGCCGTACGGAGGCGTCCGCAGCGTCCTCCTGATTCCGCACGACCTGCTCACCGGAATGCCGGAGAAGAGGGCCCCGCAGCCGGCCGCATCCGCGACCGCCGTGCCGGAGCCGAGCGGCCCCACGCCCGTCGTGGCGGCGACCGCCACGACGGACGACGGCCTGCCGAAGCGCCGCCGCAAGCGGCCGATGGCCATCGTCCCCGGCGGCGAGCAGTCCGCACCCGCTCCGGCGCGCTCCGGCGCGGAGACCGCCGCGATCATGGGGGCCTTCCAGCGGGGCACGCAGTCCGGACGGGCCGCCCGCTCGGACGCGGCGGATCATTCGAGCAGCACACGTGATGCGAGCAGCGAAGGGCATGAGGTCTCGTGAACGACGATCTGTCATGGATGCTTGACAGCGCCTTGGAGATACCCGGGGCGCTGCACGCGGTCCTGGTCTCCGCGGACGGCCTGCTGATGGCCCGTACCAAGGCGTTCGGCAAGGACAACGCCGACACGGTGGCCGCGGCGATGAGCGGCATGCAGTCGCTCAGTCGCTCGCTCGGCTTCTTCGTCGAGCCCGGGCGCCTGCAGTGGCGCCAGACGCTGGTCGAGTTCGACGGCGGCTGGGTCTTCCTGATCTCCGCGGGCGAGGGCGCCTACCTCGGCGTCTCGGCCTCCCCCGATGTCGACATGCAGGACATCACCTTCCGTATGCAGCAGCTCGTCGGCCAGCTCGGCAAGGCGCTGACCACGCCGCCGCGCGAGAACCTCGGCGCCCGCTCATGAGCCGCTTCGACGAACGGGAGCCGGAGGCCGCGGAGTTAGTCCGTCCCTACGTCATCACCAAGGGCCGCGGACTGCCCGACGAGGAGCAGCTGTCGCTGGTGACCCTGGTCACCGCGTCCGCCGATCACCATCAGCGCCCCACCCGGCTCTCGCCGGAGGAGCAGAGCATGCTGGACCTGTGCACCGCCGGCTATCTCTCGGTCGCCGAGGTCGCGGGGCACACCCGGCTGCCCATCGGTGTGGTCAGGATCCTCCTCTCCGCCCTCACCGAGGGCGGGTACCTCATCACCCGCCCTCCCGTGCAGCGTGCCGCGCTCGCGGACCGAGACATCCTCGAGGAGGTACTGAATGGTCTCCGCGCCAAGTTTGGGTGAGCAGGCGTACGTGCGCGACGGCGCCACGCAGACCGCCGTCAAGATCCTCGTCGTCGGCCACTTCGCCGTCGGCAAGACCACGTTCATCGGTGCGATCTCGGAGATCCCTCCGCTGACCACCGAGGAGACGATGACCCGCGCGGGCGAGTCGTTCGACGACCTCAAGGGCGTCCGCTCCAAGACCACCACCACGGTGGCGATGGACTTCGGCCGGCTGACGATCAGCGAGCGGGTCGTGCTGTACCTGTTCGGAACGCCGGGCCAGATGCGCTTCGTCCAGATGTGGGAGGACATGGCGCGCGGCGCGCTCGGCGCGCTGGTCCTCGTCGACCCGGAGCGGCTCGCGGACTCCTTCGCCGTGATCGACCTGATCGAGCAGTACGGGCTCGACTACGCGATCGCCGTCAACCACTTCGACGGGAACCCGGACCGCGGGGAGCGGGCGCTCCGCGAGGCGCTGGACCTGCTCGACGACACCCCGATCGTCACCTGCGACGCGCGTGACGAGAAGTCGTCCGCCGACGCGCTGATCACCCTCGTCCGGTACCTGCTGGACCGCGCTCACTAGAAGCAGAGAGAAATCATGGACGCTCGATCCACCGCACCCGTACCCCCGCCGGGGTGCCCCGCGCACGCCGACGGCGGACGGATCCCGCTGTACGGGCCGGAGTTCCAGGCCGATCCGGACGCGTACTACGCCTACATGCGCCACTTCGGGCCGACCGCGCCCGTCGAGCTGGCTCCCGGGGTGGAGGCCACCCTCGTCACGGACTACCAGGCGGCCCTGCAACTCCTCCAGGACTCGGGCAACTTCCGCAAGGACGCGCGCCGCTGGCGGCACCTGAACGATGGGCTGATCAGCCCGGACAACCCGGTCGTCCCGGTCCTCGCGTACCGGCCGAACGCCATGTTCAGCGACGGCGCGGAGCACCTGCGGCTGCGGCAGGCGATCACGGACAGCATGGCCCGGGTCGACACCCGCAAGCTGAGCCGGACCACGGAACAGGTGTCCGACTACCTCATCTCGCGGTTCGGCGGGCGTGGTTCCGCCGACCTCCTGGGGGACTACGCGCGGCAGCTGCCGCTCTTCGTCTTCAACGAGGTCTTCGGCTGCCCGGCCGACATCGGCGACCGCGTGCTGTTCGGCATCACCGGCATGTTCGACGGTGTGAACGCCGAGCGGGCGGTCGAGGTGCTGTTCGGCGCCGTCGGCGAGCTGGTGGCGCTCAAGCGCGCCAAGCCCGGTGACGACGTCACCTCCTGGCTGCTTCAGCACCCGGCGAAGCTGACCGACGAGGAGATGGTCCACCAGGTGGCCCTGCTCCTGGGGGCGGGGACCGACCCGCTGGGCAACCTGATCGGCAACACGCTGCACCGGCTGCTCACGGACGACCGGTACGCCGACGGCGGTGGCCTGATCGACGAGGCCATCGACGACACGCTGTGGGACAACCCGCCCATGCCGAACTACGCGCCCCACTACCCGGCCACCGACGTGGAGTTCGCCGGGACGAAGCTGGGGGCCGGTGATCTCGTACTGGTCAGCTTCGCGGCGGCCAACACGGGGCCGAAGCTGTCGGCCGCGCGTGAAGCCGGCAGCAACCGGTCCCACCTGGCGTGGAGCGCGGGCCCGCACGCCTGCCCTTCGAAGGAGCCCGCGCGGCAGATCACCGTCACCGCCATCGAGAACCTGCTCAACCAGCTCCCCGATGTCGATCTGGCCGTGCCGGAGGAGAGCCTGGTCTGGCGTCCCGGTCCGTTCAACCGGGGCCTCACCACGCTGCCGGCCCGCTTCACCCCGGTCGAGCCGGCGCGCCGCAGCGCTCCGCAGGCGCAGCCGGACCCGTCCGCGTCGGCCGAGCAGGGTCGCAAGCGCGGGGGGATGTGGAGCCAGTTCCTCAACTGGCTCGCCAAGTGATCGAGTCAACACCGAACGGATTCGCCTCATCCGCATGAACGTTCAACCTCGGGGGTAGTGAGCTTCGCGTTGTTCAGGCGTGCTCATGAGGTTAGGGAGGTGTCGGGTGGAGCAGATATCCGCCGATCCCGATGTCATGCGTCAACTCGCGGCGATCCGCCCCTTCGATACCCGCCCTTCGGGGCGGGTATCTTCTTGGCCTCCGCTCCCCGGGGAGACGCTCGGCGGTCACGCGGCGAGACAGATCCTGCGGCTCTGCGAGGCCGCGGGACTGAGCGGGAACGACTCGGTGGAGTACGCGCGGACGCTGCTGTCGGTGCTCGGCCCGGTCGCCGAACGGCCACTCGACATGCCCCCGCCGTACGACTCCTTCCTCTCCGACGACCACACCCCCGTCGAGTACTCGCTCGCCTTCACCCCCGACGCGCAACCGACCCTGCGGGTGCTGCTCGAGCCGGGGTGCGGCGCCGGGAGCCTGGCGGAGAACGGACGGGTCGGGTTGCGGGCCGTGCGCGCGCTGGCGCGGCGCTGGGGGTTCTCCACCCAGCGGCTCGACGAGCTGGAGGACCTGTTCTTCCCCGCGGCCCCCGAGGGCCCGTTGGCGCTCTGGCTGGCGCTGGAACTGCTTCCCGGCGGAGTGCCCAAGGTCAAGGTGTACCTGAATCCCGCGGCGTCCGGGGAGGAACGTTCCGTCGCGACGGTGCGCGAGGCGCTCGGCAGGCTCGGGCACGACCGGGCGTTCGGTTCGCTCCCCCCGAGCGAGCGTCCGCTGTTCTTCGCCCTGGACCTCGGCGACTGGGAGGAGCCCCGGGCCAAGGTCTACCTGGTGCACCGCGACCTGTCGGCCCGGGAGGCGCCGGGCCTGGTCCGTACCCCGGGGGGCCCGGCTCGCTCGCAGATCACGCGGTTCTTCCGCACGGCCGCCGGGCAGGCCGCCTTCGGCCCCGGCTCGCGGCTCGGCCTCGACGTACCGCTCGACCGCCGACCGGGCCTGAGCTGCCACGCGTTCACCTCCACGAGGTCCGCCCGGCCCAGCGGCTTCACCCTGCACGTCCCCGTCCGTGACTACGCGCGCCACGACGGGGAGGCCCTCGACCGGGCGGTGACGCTGCTCCGTCGCCACGGCATGGACCCGGCGCCCCTGGTGGAGGCGCTGAGCGCCGTGACCCCGCGGAGGCTGGAGGACGGTGCCGGGCTGATCGCCTACCTGGCCCTGGCCCACCAGGCGGGCAAGCCCCTGCGGGTGACCGCGTACATCTCCTCGGAGGCGTACGAGGTCCGGCCGCCGGCCGCCGCACCGATCGCGCGGGTCGGAGCCGGCCGCTGACGAACCGGGCCGGGCATGGCTCCGACCGCCCCGCTACGCCTCCTGCAACTCCCGCAGTTCGCGCAGATAGGGGCCGACGTCCACCTGGATGGAGGAGCCACCCGTGGTCCGCCCGTAGCGTTCCTCGATGCCCTCCAGATAGGTGTCGATCTCCTCGCGCATGACGTCCGCTGGCGGCAGGGCGGCCTTGCCCTCGACGATCCCCGCGACCCATCGCGACTGTGCCTCCACAAGACGCGTGATCGAGCCCACCGGGCGGATCAGACCGACGAAGTGGAGGCCAGGCAGGTCGGGGGCGACCACGCGCTTGTAGAGCTCGACCGTCCCCTGCCCGTCACCCGTCGGGCAACCGGCGGGAAGAAAGGGGAAGTCCATCCCGAATCCGGTGCAGTAGACGATCGCGTCGGCCTCTTCCACGGTCCCGTCGGTGAAGGTGACGCGGGCGCCGTCCAGCGAGTCGATCGCGGGCCTGGGGACCACCGCGCCGTGCCGTATCCGGCTGAGGATCTCGTCGGAGATGGTCACGGCCGAGGAGAAGATGGCGTGGTCGGGCTCCGGGAGGCCGTAGTCCGAGAGCTTCCCCCGCGCCACGAACAACGCCTTCTCGACGAAGCTCCGTTGGTTGTCGAAGGCCATGTCCTGCCACCAGGGCGCGTCGGCGATCAGGTCCACGGACATGCCGAAGAGCTGCTTGGGCACGAGGTGCAGCCCCCGGCGGACGGAGAGCGTGGTCCTGGCCGCGTACCGGGAGAGGTCGCAGGCGATGTCCACGCCGGAGGCCCCCATCCCCACGACGACGACCCGCTGTCCTGCGAAGTCGCCGCCGTCCTGGAAGTCCATCGAATGCAGGATCGTTCCGGCGAAGGACTCGGCGCCCGGCGGCAGCGGATCCGGCAGCGCCGCCCGGGTGTTGTGGCCGGAGGCGACGACCACGTGCTCGAAGCACCGGCGCGTCACCTCGCCGCGCGCGTCCCGGCTGGTGACCGTCCAGGTGCCGTCGCCCTCCGGTCGCACCGCGAGCACGTCCGTGTCCAGTTCGACGTGCGGCAGCAGCCCGGCCCACTCGGCGAACGCGCGCAGATAGGCCGCGACATCGGCGTGCCCGGGATAGAGGGGCAGCTCGGCCGGCATCGGGAAATCGGAGTAACCGGTGAGCTGCTTGGCGGTGTTCAGGTGCAGGGACCGGTAGCCGGGCCCCTGCTCACCGGCTCCCGGCTGCCGCCAGATCCCTCCGACGTCCGCTGCCCTCTCCAGGCAGACGAAGTCGATTCCCCGAGCCGCCAGAGCGTGCGCGGCCGCGAGCCCCGAAAGACCGGCGCCGATGACGCACACGGTCGCGGCGCGGGGAACACCGCCGGCTTGCGAGTCGCCCAAGGATCCCTGCACAGAACACCATCCGTCCTCGCACCGGGCGGCGGCCGGCGCCGCAGCCCCCGGGCTGGCGCCCGGCGGGATCACGATACCGAGCGGCCCTCGGGGCGAGTCGCCGAGGTGACGGCGGGAGGACGGCCCCGGTGGCGGCGTATGCGAGAACGTCACGAAAAAGCCTTCTCCGGGTTACACGGCGATCCCCTCCCCCGTGCGACGCTCCCGCTTGCACACTGTCAACACGCGTAGATCGACGTGGCGTTGAGCCCGCTCACCGGTCCCCCGCGTGCCGTCCCCCACGAAAGGCCCCCCATGTCCGTTGTGCACCCCCGCAGATGGAAGTCCGTGGCGGCGGCGATATCCGCCGTCCTCGTGGCCCTCACCCTCCCGGCCGTCACCGCCACCCCGGCGAACGCGACGACCACCGCGTACGACAGCACGTACTACAAGGACGCGATCGGCAAGACCGGTCCGAGCCTGAAGTCCTCGCTCCACACGATCATCAAGAGCCAGACGAAGATCTCGTACGACGCCGTCTGGAACGCGCTGAAGGTCACCGACCAGGATCCGAACAACAGCGCCAACGTGGTCCTGCTCTACAGCGGCGTCTCGCGCAGCAAGTCCCTCAACGGCGGGGACGTCGGCGACTGGAACCGCGAGCACGTGTGGGCCCAGTCGCACGGCAGCTTCGGCACCTCGGCCGGCCCCGGCACCGATCTGCACCACCTGCGCGCGTGCGACGTGCAGGTCAACAGCATCCGCGGCAACAAGGACTTCGACAACGGCGGCAGCGCGGTCAGCGGCGCGCCCGGCAGCTACACGGACTCCAACTCCTTCGAACCGCGCAACGCCGACAAGGGCGACGTGGCCCGGATGATCCTCTACATGGCCGTGCGCTACGAGGGCAACGACGGCTGGGCCGACCTGGAGGCCAACGAGTCGACCTCCAACGGCAGCGTCCCGCTGCACGGCCGGCTCTCGGTCCTGAAGCAGTGGAACGAGCAGGACCCGCCGAGCGCCTTCGAGGAGCGGCGCAATGACCTCATCTTCGGGACCTACCAGGGCAACCGGAACCCGTTCATCGACCACCCGGAGTGGGTCGAGGCGATCTGGTAGAGCGCGGCCAGGCGGGCCGGGCGCCGTCCGTGCGCTCCCCGCATGCCGAGCCCCCGCCCCTCGCGCGGGGGCTCGGCCCCTTGGCGGACGCGCTCTGCCCCACATGGGCGCGTCTCGCCCGCTCTGCGGAGTGTTCGACCGGTTCGCGGTGGGCTTCCCGCCATAGTGCCGGGCATGACACAGACACCCTCCGCGCGGCGTCGGCGCACCCGTACGGCCGCCCGTACGGCCCTGCTCTGCGCCGCCCTCCTCGGCCTCACCGCCCCGACGACCGTCGCCTCGCCGGCGCCCGCGCCCGGCACGGGCCCGGGCGGCGGCGGTGGCCGCGACTGCGTACGGACCGAGAACCCGCGCGACCCGCGCGCCCGGCAGGTCCTGGAGATCGCCCACAAGGCCAAGAACGAGCTCGCCCTGAACTCCGTGGAACTGCGGGTCACGATCGACGGACACGAGGTCGCCACCGACGCGCTCGGCCAGTCGATGACCGGGGTCCCGGCCGAGCCGGACATGCACTTCCGCGCCGGTTCGGTGGCCTTCGCGCACATCGCCACGGGCCTCCTGCAGCTGGTCGAGGAGAAGAAGGTCCGGCTCGACGACACCGTGGAGCGTTGGCTGCCCGACCTGCCCAAGGCCGAGCAGATCACCGTGCGCATGCTGGCCAACAACACCACCGGCCTCCACGACTACGTCACCGACCCGGCGTTCGGGGCCGAGCTGGAGGCCCATCCGTTCAAGCACTGGACGCCTGCGGAGCTGCTCGCCTTCCCGCTCAAGCACTCGTTCTGGTACGAGCCGGGCACCAGCTGGAGCTACTCGCACGCCAACTACCTGCTCCTGACCACCGTGATCGAGAAGATCACGGGGACCCGGATCGACACGTTCATGAAGGAGCGGGTCTGGAAGCCGCTCGGGCTCCGCAACACCCGGAACAACTTCACCCCGGACATCCCGCGCCCGGTCCTGCACGCCTTCACCTCCGACCGGGGCCTCTACGAGGAGTCCACCTTCTGGAACCCGTCGTGGACCACCGCCCCCGGCGCGGTGATCACCACCGACGTCTGCGACCTGGCCCGCTCGGCCGAGGGCATCGGCAAGGGTGAACTGATCTCGCCCCGCTCGTACCGCACCCTGCTCGACCCGGGCACGGTCGGCCTCGGCGGGGCGAGCCCGACCTGCCCCGCCTCGATCTGCCTGAAGCAGACCGAGGCCCAGCACTTCGGTCTCGGGGTCATCGTGGTCAACGGCTGGCTGGTGCAGAACCCGTCGTTCTCGGGGTACCAGGCGATCCAGGCGTACCTGCCGTCGAAGCGGCTCGCCATCGCCGTCTCCGCGACCAAGACGGCGACCACGCCCGACGGCAACCAGGCCGAGGTGGTCGCCCAGCGCATCGCGGCGAAGCTCGCACCGGGCACCCCCCTGACGATCGACTGACCCGCCCGTCAGGACCTGTGTCATCGGCTGACCCTCGGCGTGATCGGCGCGGGCCTTCCCTCCCGCACGGCGCGCGGCCCGGAAGCCGGGGGTACGGGACCGGGAGGCACGGGACCGGCGTGGCCGGACGCGGGAGGCGGCACCGGACCGGGTCGGCCGGAACCGGGAGGCACCGGACCGGGGGATTCCGGGGCGGGACGCACGAACCCGGCGTCCTGGTAGGACCCGCCGAAGCGAGGGACCGGAATTCCGGTGGATCCGGTCCCTACGGCGTTCACCTGACGGAGGGTCCCGTCGGGCAGCATGGTGACCATGAACTCGGAGCAGCCGCCGCCTCAGGAAGTGAACGTCGTCCACCCGGCCACCCTGGTGCACTCGGCCGACGTCGTGAACGCGAAGACGACCCTCCTCGAACTCCTCGCGCGCACCGGCGTACCGGCGGACGAGGCCGGGCGGCTGCTCGCACTCGTCGAGGCGGGCGCCCTCACGGAGGCGCACGGCGACCTGGCCGCTGTCGAGGCCGGCGTCCCCGCGGGCAAGGGGCAGCGGTACGCCTCCGGGTGGCAGGACTGCGCCCGGACGGCAGGCGACGCGCTGCTCCGCAGGGCCGACCGCGCCGTACGGGAGGCGCTGGGGCCGGACGCGCCGCCCGTCGCCGACACCGCGCACGTCCATCCCCCGGTCGCCGGGGTGGACGTGGCACGGGCCAAGGTGGCGGTGACCCCGCTCTACCTCACGTTCACGCATGAATCGGACCTCGATCCCGAGGTGTCGGACGAGGTCCTGGTCGCCGTGCTCGGCACGATGAGCACCGCCGAGCGGGCCGGCTACGCGGGCCGGCTCGCGGAGTTCGCCGAGGGCCGGCGCGAGCGGCTGACCCTGCTGTACGCGGAGTACGGCCCCGGCAGTGACGTCTCCATCCACGGCCGTTACTCCCTGCTGCACTCCCCCAGCAGCGTCGCCGTGCTCGAACGCCTCGTCGCGGCGCCGGCCGCGCTGCGGGAGGAGTGGGACCTCGGGGAGCTGCCCCCGGTCTGGCTGGAGGGGCTCTCGAAGGCCTGGGAGGCTCAGCCGGGCGACTGACCGGGGGTGAGCAGCAGCATCGGGGCGACCTGCAGGGCGGTCGCGGAGCCGTCGGCCGGTTCCAGGACGAGCCAGTCCTGCGCCAGAGGGTCAGGGGCGGTCCTCGGCGGAGAAGCGGAGGCAGGAGGCCACCACCACGAAGGGCCACACCGACTGCATGCAGGTCACGAGGCGTTCGGCGGCGCCGGGGGCGCCCTCGCGGTGTGTCTCGACCAGGAACCAGAGCGCCCCGAGGGCCATCAGCGCGGTCGCGGCCGCCGCCGGCACCAGCCGCAAGGCCCACGGGGCGGCTCGGTGCCGGTGCGCGGCCAGGACGGGCCACAGGGCGAGGAGCGCGAAGCCGGCCGCGGCGATCGAGCCGTGGCGCAGGGACCCGCCGCTGCTGGGCGCCGGGACCAGGACCACGAGGAAGGCCGCCACGCCGCCGGCCGCGAGGGCCCACCGCCCGGCGGGCGCCGCCGGTCGCAGCCCCCAGGCGGTCAACAGATGGCAGACGCCCAGCGCGAGCAGGGCGCCGGACATCACCCAGAACCCTTCGGCGCCATAGGCGCCCAGGACGCTGATCGTCTGGGTGGCGGGATCGTAGCCGGGCCCCTCCAGACGTGCCGCGAGCACCCAGCCCCCGGCAAGCAGGAGCGGCGCGCACCCCGAGGAGAGCAGGGCCCACCGTGGAACAGGTCGCATCCGCCCACCGTAAGCCGATCGTCCGCCGCCGCCACGCGGACGCGGGCGGGCCGGAGTCCGAACGGGTGGCGCCCGGGGACCGCGCCCGCCGCCGTGCGGGTCAGACGGTCACCTTGCGATGGAACCAGCCGTGGAACTCCTCGTCCTCGGCTCCGGCGCTCGCCGAGGGGCGCAGCTCGGCCCGTTCCAGCGCCCGCTCCGCCTCGGCCCGCCAGGCCTCCGCGTCCGTGCGCGGCGGCGGCGCGTACGGGCCCCGATCCGAGGCCTCGGCGGCGGCCCCGAAGAAGTCGCCGCCCTTGCGCCGCACGTCGTCCGTCCCCCACGCGCGGCCGGGACCGTTCCTGTCGACCTTCCGCAGGTGGGGGATGTGCTTGGCGCAGTGGATGTACGCCTCCTCGACGGTGACCTCCACCCACGCCTGCGCGCGCCGGCCCGGCACGGGGTCGACGGGAAGCCCCGGGTGGGCGCGCCGCATGGCGTCGTCCGCCACGATCCGGGCCCGGCCGTTGACGTGGAGGCCGATGCGGTCCTGCAGGAAGTCCATCATGAGGATGCCGACGTGGGCGTTCTCCTCGATGTTGCCGAGGCTGGCGTGCACGCCGTTGCCCCGGTACTCCGGGTAGGCGAGGGTCCGTTCGTCCAGGACGTGGAGGAACCCGGGCGGTCCGGCCCGGAAGGTGTTGTCGCACTCCCCGTGCCGGTCCGCGGTGGCCAGGAAGAACATCTCCTGGCGGGCCACGAACTCCCGCATGCGCGGGTTGAGCCGGTCCAGGACCTGTTCGTCGTAGAACTTGTCGGCCCGCTCGGTGGTGCCCAGGCGCCGCTGGACCTGGTGTTCGCCGCCGCTGCCCGGGCGGGTGGTGCGCACCGGGGCCGGCCGCCGGTGTCCGGTCTCTTCGAAGGTGCTCAATTCCGTGCCCCGACCAGTTCCTCGATGGAGTCGTGCCGTATGCGGTGGGTGGGGATGCCGATGCCCAGCAGGGTGTCGACGCCGCGCCGGATCATTCCGGGCGGTCCCGAGAGATAGGCGTCGTAGCTGTGCCACGGGCCGTACTCGCAGACCGCGTCCGGGAGTTGGCCGCACAGCTGTCCTTCGAGCCCGTCGTCGACGACCGGCCGGACCGAGAGCCAGGGGTGCGACTGCTGGAGCCGGAGCATGGTGTCGATGTCGTACAGGTCGTGGTCGTGTCTCGCCCCGTAGAAGACCTGGACGGAGCGGCGTCTGCCGTGCTGGGCCACGTCCTCGACGAGGGCCTTGATGGGCGCGATGCCGGTGCCGCCGCCGAGGCAGAGCAGCCCGTTGTCGGTGCTGTGGTCCACGGTCATGGAGCCGGTGGGCGCGCCCAGGCGGATGACGTGGCCCGGACGGGCCCGGTGCACGAGGGCGTTGGAGACCCAGCCCGCCGGGACGGCCTTGACGTGGAAGGAGAGCAGCCCGTCGGAGCGGGGCGCGGAGGCGAAGGAGTAGTGCCGCCAGACGCGCGGCCACCACGGGGTCTCCAGGGCGGTGTACTGGCCCGCCAGGAAGGGGTAGGGCTGGTCGGGGCGGACCGTCACGACCGCGACGTCCCGGGTGCGCATCTCGTGGGCCACCACTTCGGCCTGCCACCAGGCGGGGGCGCGCAGTTCGTCCTCGGCGGCCGCGTCGATCATGATCTGGGAGATCGCGGTGTAGGCGCCGACCCAGGCCGCCTCGGTCCGCGGTCCCCAGCTGCGCGGGGCGTAGCGGGACAGGGCGCCGATGAGGCACTCGCCCACGGCCGGGTAGTGCTCGGGCAGCGTGCCGTACTTCCGGTGTCCCCGGCCGAGCCGGGTGAGGTACGCGGTGAGGGTGTCGGCGTCGTCCACATGGGTCGCGGCGGTGAGCAGCGCGGCGAAGAGGCGGTCGCGCTGGGTGTCCATCGCGGCGGGGAACAGGGCGCGCAGTTCGGGGTGCTTGAGGAAGAGCAGGGCGTAGAAGTGGCCGGTGACCGTGTGGGCGATCGGCTCGATCTCGGCGAGCGTGCGGCGCAGCAGCGCGGCGTCCGAGGTGTCCTCGGCGGGCCCGGGGGCCGTACGGCCCGGCGCGGGGCTGGGCGTGGGCCCCGGCGCGGAACGCGGCGCGGAGCCCGGCGTGGGGTGGCCCGGCGCGGAGCCCGGTGCGGAGGCCGGGACGCGCCCGAACCAGCCGGCGTTCCGGCCGCCTGTGCCGCCGTAGCTCGCGTTGTCGGCCGACGTGGGGGTCGGACCATCCATCGGTTTGCCTCGCCTCGAACGTCTTTCGGTGGGTCTTCGCGCATGGGGTCCGAATGTGCCCCGTTTTCCCTTCCCTTTCCTTTTCGGAATTCCTTGCACGGGTGTGCGAACGCGCTCGACCCTACCCCGGGGGCCGGATTCCATAAAGGGAAGCCTTGCCCCTTGCCACCACGACGAGTTCGACACGAAACGCAATAGCCCGCGAGAAAACTCACCGAATATTCGCGGCTTCTTCACCACCCCCGAGACGCTGCCACAGGAACGTGTGCAGCAGGGCGTTGTTGTGCGCCACCTGTTCGTTGTCGCTGGCGCCCGCGTGCCCACCGCCCGTGTTCTCGTGCAGCAGCACCCGGTGTCCCAGCTCCCGCAGCCGTGCGGCCGTCTTGCGCGCGTGACCCGGGTGGACGCGGTCGTCGCGGGTGGAGGTCATCAGAAGGACCGGCGGATAGGCACGGTCCGCGGCGAGCCGGTGGTACGGGGAGAGTTCGCGCAGGTGCGGGAGATCGGCCTCGTCGTCCGGGTCGCCGTACTCGGCGATCCAGGACGCGCCCGCGAGGAGCTTGTGGAAGCGGGTCATGTCGAGCAACGGCACCTGGGCGACGATGGCGCCGAACAGCTCGGGGTGACGGGTGAGCATCGCGCCCATGAGCAGTCCGCCGTTGCTGCCGCCGACGGCGCCGAGCCGCTCCGGGGTGGTGATGCCGCGCGCGACGAGGTCCTCGGCGACGGCCGCGAAGTCCTCGAAGGCGCGCGGCCGGTTCGCGCCGAGCGCTGCCTGGTGCCAGTCGGGCCCGTACTCCCCGCCGCCCCGGATGTTCGCGATCACGTACGTGCCGCCCCGCTCGAGCCAGGCCCGGCCCCGCACCGATCCGTAGCCGGGGGTGAGGGAGACCTCGAAGCCGCCGTAGCCGTACAGCAGGGTGGGCCCGGGCCCGGGGCCGCCGGTGGCGCGGTCGGGGCCGATGACGAAGTACGGCACACGGGTGCCGTCCCGGGAGTCGGCGAAGAACTGGTCCACCGCGAGGCCCGCGGCCTCGAAGCGGGCCGGGGCCTGCTTGAGGATCTCGGTGTCCCCGCCGACGCTCCCCCGGTAGAGGGTGGAGGGCTGGAGGAACCCGGACACGTCGAGGAAGTACTCGTCGGAGACGTCGGGGTCGGTGTCGACGACGGTGACGGCCGAGAGCGGCGGTACATCGGTGAGGGGCCGGCGCGTCCAGCCTCCGCCCGCTCCGCCCCCCTCGCCGGCGCCACCGGGGGTGAGGATCTCGATGCGCGCGCTGACGTCGCGCATCGTCTCCAGGAGGAGGTGGTGCCGGGTCCACGAGTGCCCGGCCAGGGCGGTGCGCTCGTCCGGCGCGAAGAGCACCTCGTGGGTGCGGTCGCCCGCCAGGAAGGCGTCGAAGCCGAAGGCGAGGAGGGAGCCGGCGGGGCGGCCGAGCCAGTCGGACTTCAGGGTGACGATCAGATGGTCCCGGTGGGCGTAGGCCCGCGCGTCGTCGGGGACGTCGATCTTCACAAGACCGTCGTCGGCGGTCAGGAGGTAGGTCTCGCCGCGGTAGAAGTCCTGGGCGCGGCCGACGAAGTCGCGCTCGAAGCCGGGTGTGGTGTCGCGCATCCCCCAGGCGGACACGTCCCCCGGTTCGGCCTCGAAGACCACGTCGGTGGTCTCCAGCGGGGTGCCTCGGCGCCATCTGCGGACCGTACGGGGATAGCCCGAGTCGGTCAGCGAGCCAGGGCCGAGGTCCGTCCCCACGAAGACGGTGTCGGCGTCGATCCACCCGATCCGGGTCTTGGCCTCCGCCACCCGGAACCCGCCGTCGACGAACTCCCGGGCGGCGAGGTCGAACTCACGGACCTCGACGGCGTCACCGCCGTCGCGCGACAGGCACACCAGCGCGAGGTCGTCCTCGGGCCTGCGCACCCGCGCTCCGCCCCACACCCACTTCTTCCCCTCGGCCGCGGCGAGCGCGTCGAGGTCGAGCAGGACCTCCCACTCCGGGTCGTCCTTGCGGTACCGCTCCAGGGTCGTGCGCCGCCACAGTCCCCGCACATGCGCGGCGTCGCGCCAGAAGTTGTAGAGGAACGCGCCGCGCCGGGTGGTGTACGGAATGCGGTCCGAGGCGTCCAGCGCCTCCCGCAGCCGCTCCTTGAGGTCGGCGAAGCCGACGGCGGCGGAGAGCTCGGCCGCGGTCTCGGCGTTGCGCTCGGCCACCCATGCCAGGGCGGCCTCGCCTTCGACGTCTTCCAGCCACAGGTACGGATCGTCATCGCTCATCCCCGCATTGTGCAGGCGTTCGCCCCGGCGCACCTGCCGAAAACCTGCACAACGTGCGCCGGTTGACGCGGGCCCCCTTCACCGTTCCTCGACTCCGGCCGTTCGGGAATCGTCGGGGCGACGCCGATCTGTCCGGTTGGTGCCGCGCTCTCTTCGGGGCCTCGGAATGTGTTACTCGTTCCTGCGGAGAAGATGTCGGCGTTCCGTGAATATGGCGCCACGGCCGTTTCCCGAGGAACACATCCGCCCACGTGGTGGCGTCAACCGAATTGGTCCGCCCACCCGTTCGCGTGCTTTGATCGGCGCCCTGCGGCCGCAGAAACGGATTCCCCCCCAACAAATGAAGGGTGCGCATCATGCGTCACGACCTTGAGACCGTTGAGATCTCCGACGCCGACCTCGACGCCGTGTCCGGCGGTCTGGTCTCCGTCTCCGGTGGCCTCGGCGGCGCCGTGACCAGCGACGTCACGGGCCTGCTGGGCACCGTCGGCTCGCTCCAGACGGTCCAGGGCGTCCAGGCCATCGCGACCGGCGTCCCCGGCCTGGCCCAGGGTGTCACCGGCGTCTCCGTGAACGCCACCGGCATCACCGGTATCGCCGGCCTCTGAGCCGACAGCCGCCCGCGAACCCCGGAACTTCACCGTTCCGGGGTTCGCGGGCACCCCGTGTCCAGCCCGTACGAACGCAGTCGAGGGAATAGTCCGTGCAGTTCCGCCAGAAGGCGCTTTCCAAGCTGCAATCGCCCGAGGAACTCGACGTGCCCGTGCGCTTCGCACGCCCGCCGGGCCGCCTCGTCCTGGCCGTCACGGTCGTCGTCATGGCCGCCGCCGGCTACTGGGCCCTCACCGGCACGGTGGCCGCCAAGCTGAGCGCGCCCGGTGTCCTCACCCACGCCGAGGGCAGCTATCTGCTGCAGAGTCCGGTCGCGGGACAGGTCACCGAGGTCCTCGTCGGGGAGGGCCGCACCGTCTCCCCCGGCGCGCCCGTACTGACTGTCCGCACCGACCAGGGGGACCGGCCCGTGCGCGCGGTGGCGGGCGGCCGGGTGACCACGCTCTTCGCCACCATGGGACAGGTCGTCACCACCGGGGCGGACGTGGCGACGGTGGAGCGCGTGACCGACCCGGACGCGCCCCTGGTCGCCGTCCTCTACCTTCCGGGCGACAGCGCCGCGACGCTCCGCGTGGGTGCATCGGTCGACCTCGGGGTCCAGTCGGCCCCGCGCGACCGCTTCGGCGTACTGCGGGGACATGTGAAGGCGGTGAGCCGCACACCCCAGACCCGGGAGCAGATCGGCTCCTTCCTCGGCGACAGCGGGCTCGCCGCGCGCTTCGCCGCGCAGGGCAACCCGGTCGCTGTCCTGGTCGCCCTCGACCGCTCCGTCGCGACCGCCTCCGGCTACGCCTGGTCCTCCGCGGACGGCCCGCCGCACACGCTCGACTCCGGCACGCCGGTCACGGGCGCCGTCCACCTCGCCGCGCAGCGGCCCGTCGACTGGCTGCTGCCGTGAGCGCCCCCACCGAGTCCCCGCAGGGCAGGTCGCGTTCCCGCTCCGGGTCCCGTGGCTCGGCGCGCCGACTTCCGCCCGCCCGGCGCCGTCGCGCACCGGTGCCCACGGGCCGCCGCACCCGGACCGTCCGCACCCCGACCGTGCTGCAGATGGAGGCCGTCGAGTGCGGCGCGGCCGCCCTGGCGATGGTGCTCGGCCACTACGGCCGGTACGTCGCCCTCGAAGAGCTGCGGATCGCCTGCGGTGTCTCGCGCGACGGGTCCCGGGCCAGCAACATCCTGAAGGCGGCGCGTGGTTACGGCCTGCAGGCCAAGGGCATGCAGATGGACCTGGCGGCCCTCGCCGAGGTCGAGGCCCCGGCCGTCCTGTTCTGGGAGTTCAACCACTACGTCGTCTACGACGGCATGGGGCGCCGCTTCGGCCGCCGGGGCGTGTACGTCAACGACCCCGGCAAGGGGCGCCGGTTCGTGCCCATGGAGGAGTTCGACACGAGCTTCACCGGGATCGTCCTCACCTTCGAGCCGGGCCCGGGCTTCCGGCGCGGCGGGCGCAGGCCGGGCGTGATGGGCGGTCTGCCGGCCCGGTTGCGCGGCACGTCGGGCACGATGGCCGCCGCCGTCGTCTCCAGCCTGCTGCTGGTGGTCGTCGGCGCGTGGGTGCCCGCGCTGAGCCGTACGTACATCGACATGTTCCTGATCGGGAACCAGACCTCCCTGCTCACCGTGCTCTTTGCGGCGATGGCGACCGCGCTCGTCCTCACCGCGACGCTCACCGCGATCCAGCAGGCCAACCTGCTGCGCGGGCGGATCATCTCCTCGACGCTGGGCAGCGCCCGCTTCCTGCGCCACCTGCTCCGGCTCCCCCTCACCTTCTACGCCCAGCGCAACCCGGCCGACCTGGTGCAGCGGCTGCAGTCCAACGACGCGGTCGCCGAGACCCTCGCCCGCGACCTGGCCGCCGCGGGCGTGGACGCCGTCGTGGTGCTGCTCTACGCCGTGCTGCTCTGGACGTACGACCCCCAACTCACCGTCGTCGGCGTGGCGGTGGCGCTGCTCAACGTGGTGGCCATGCGGATCGTGCTCCAGCTGCGGGCCACCGGCACGCAGAAGCTGCGCGCCGAGAGCGCACGGCTGACCAACACCGCCTACAGCGGACTGCAGTTGATCGAGACGATGAAGGCCACCGGCGGCGAGAACGGCTTCTTCCGCCGCTGGGCCGGGCAGCACGCGACCACCCTCGACGTCCAGCAGCGGCTCGGGGTGCCCAGCGCCTGGCTGGCGGTCGTCGCACCCACCCTGGCCGCGCTGAACAGCGCGCTGATCCTGATGATCGGCGGCCTGCGGGCGGTGGAGGGCCATCTGACGGTCGGTCTGCTCGTCGCCTTCCAGGCCCTGGTGACCAGCTTCACCGCGCCCCTCACGCGCCTCAACGGCGTCGCCGGCCGGATCCAGGACTTCGCGGCCGACGTGGCCCGCCTCAAGGACGTCGAGAACTTCCCCGCCGACCCGGTGTACGCCCGGCGGGAGCCGCCCGCCCGGACCCGCCGCCTCAAGGGCCATGTGGAGCTGGACGGCATCACCTTCGGCTACAGCCCGCTGGACGCCCCGCTGCTCAAGGGCTTCTCGCTGTCGGTGGGCCCCGGACAGCAGGTGGCGCTCGTGGGCGGCTCCGGCAGCGGCAAGTCCACGGTCTCCCGGCTGATCTCGGGCCTGTACGCGCCCTGGGAGGGCGCCGTACGCATCGACGGAATGCGTCTGGAGGACATTCCCCGCAGCGCGCTCGCCGCGTCGGTCTCCTTCGTCGACCAGGACGTCTTCCTCTTCGAGGGCACGGTCCGCGACAACATCGCGCTGTGGGACCCCTCCGTCCCCGACGAGGCCGTGGTCGCCGCCCTGGAGGACGCCGCCGTGTACGACGTCGTCGCCCGGCGGCCCGGGGGCATCCACAGCCGCGTCGAGCAGGACGGCCGGAACTTCTCCGGCGGCCAGCGCCAGCGGCTCGAGATCGCCCGTGCTCTGGTGCGCCGCCCCAGCGTCATGGTCCTCGACGAGGTGACCAGCGCCCTGGACGCGGCCACCGAGCAGATCATCATCGACAACCTGCGGCGGCGCGGCTGCGCCTGCGTGGTCATCGCGCACCGGCTGAGCACCGTCCGGGACAGCGACGAGATCCTCGTGCTCGACCGCGGCACGGTCGTGGAGCGCGGCCGGCACGCCCAGCTGGTCGCGGCCGGGGGCGCGTACGCCGAACTCGTCAAGGAGACCTGAGGTGACGTTCCCTCACCAGCCGACGCAGCAGCCGGCGGTCGTCGTCGACCCCGTCGTCGCCGCCCTCGGGGGTCTCGGTACGCCGATCGGCTGCACCGGCCTCGGCAGCGTCCCGCTCGAAGGCCCGCACGTGCTGTGGCTCGTCGTCGACGGCGCCATGGACCTGTTCGCCGTGGACGCCGCACAGCTCGGCCCCTGGCACTTCCTGGGCCGGCTGACAGCGGGCAGCCTGCTGCTGGGCCCGGTCGAGGGTCCCGGACACACGCTCGTCGGGCGCCCCCTGGAGGGGTGCCTGCTGCGCCGCGTGGAGCTGCGCGAACTGCAGCCGTACGCGTACGGAGGTCAGTGGCAGGAAGGTCAGTGGCAGGGCGATCCGTGGCAGGGAGGTCAGGGGTACGGCGGACAGTGGTATGCCGACCAGGGCGCGTACCAGACGGCCGAGCCGCAGCTGAGCCCGCTGGAGCACGCCTTCGCGCTCGGCATCGGGCGTGGTCTGCGGGTGCTGTACCAGGCGCCGGACGGCGGCGCGGGCGACGAGCCCGGTGGGGCCGACGACGACGTCCTGTGGATGCAGATCGCCCCCGGCAGCGTCCTCTACGGGGCCGCGTACGAGGGGTACGGCGACGACGCGGCCGGCACGCTCCTCGTGGACCCGGCCATGTGGCAGGGCATGGTCGACCAGCAGTTCCGGCTGTTGTACGCCCTGGACGGCTGGATCGAGGAGCTGGAGCGCGCGCACGAGGACCGCACGGCGGCAGGGATCGAGGCGGGGCGGGCCGCCCGCACGCAGGCGGACCGGGCGCTGCTCGCCTCCATAGGCCGGTCGGGCACGTCCGGTCGGCCGGGTGGGCGCGCGGGCGACGACGCGACGTACGCCGTCTGCCGGCTGGTGGCCGAGGAGGCGGGGATCACGCTGGCCGGGGCCGCGGAGTCGAGCGGCCTGCCCGGTCGCCTCGACGCCGTCGAGCGGGTCGCGCTCGCCTCGCGGATCCGTACCCGGACCGTCCGCCTCGACGGCCGTTGGTGGCGGGAGAACAGCGGGCCGCTCGTGGGGCGGCGAGAGGCGGACGAGGCCCCGCTCGCGCTGCTCTGGCGGCGCGGTCGGTACGAGGCCTTCGACCCCGCCACGGGTGCGCGCGAGCGGCTCGGGAAGACCGGCGCCGCCGCCGTCGCGCCGCGCGCCGTGATGTTCTACCGGCCGCTGCCCGACCGGCCATTGGGCCTGCTCCAGCTGCTCCGCTTCAGTGTGCGGGGTACGCGTGCGGAGCTGCGGACCCTGCTGCTCTCCGGTCTGGTGGCCGTCGGCCTCGGCGCGCTGGTGCCCATCGCCACGGGCAAGGTGCTCGGCGACTACGTGCCCCGGGGCGAGACCGGGCTCATCGTGCAGACGGCGCTCGCGATCCTCGCGACCGCGGTCGTCTCCGCCGCCTTCATGCTGCTGCAGAACGTCTCGATCCTGCGGCTCGAAGGCCGGATCGAGGCCACGCTCCAGCCCGCCGTCTGGGACCGGCTGCTGCGGCTGCCGACCCGGTTCTTCGCGGGCCGCTCGACCGGGGAGCTGGCGAGTGCCGCCATGGGCATCAGCGCCATCCGACGCGTGCTCTCCGGCACGGGCCCGGTGGTCGTCCAGGCCGGCACCGTCGGCACGATGAACCTGGTCCTGCTGCTCGTGTACAGCGTGCCCCTGGCGCTCACGGCGCTCGCCCTGCTGGCCGTCGTCGCGGCGGTGTTCCTCGGCCTCGGACTGTGGCAGCTACGCCATCAGCGGCGGCTGGTCAGGCTCGGCAACAGGCTCAACAACCAGGCCTTCCAGACCCTGCGCGGCCTGCCCAAGCTACGGGTCGCGGCGGCCGAGAGCTTCGCGTACGCCGCGTGGGCGGGCGAGTTCGCCCGGACCCGGGAGCTGCAGCAGCGGGTCGGCCGGATCACGAACGTCCTCACGGTGCTCGGCGCGGTCTGTCTGCCCTTCTGCACGCTCGTGATGTTCATGCTCCTCGCGGGACCGGCCCGGGGGTCGATGTCCGCCAGTGAGTTCCTCACGTTCAGCACCGCCGTGACGATGCTGCTGTCCTCGGTCACCCAGCTGACCGGCGCGCTGCTGTCCGCGGCCGCCGTGCAGCCGCTGTTCGAACAGGTCGGGCCGGTGTTCCGGGAGACGCCCGAGGTACGGGGGTCCAGCGCCCCGCCCGGCGAGCTGACCGGGGCGATCGAGGCCGAGAACCTGTCCTTCCGCTACACCGAGGACGGTCCGCTGGTCCTCGACGGCGTCGACTTCCGGGTGCGTCCGGGCGAGTTCGTGGCGGTCGTCGGCGCGAGCGGCTGCGGCAAGTCGACGCTGCTGAGGCTGCTCATCGGCTTCGACCGGCCCTCGTCCGGCAGCGTGCGCTACGACGGGCAGGACCTGGCGGCGCTCGACCAGGCGGCCGTGCGCCGCCAGTGCGGTGTCGTCCTGCAGAACGCCCAGCCGTTCTCCGGCACGATCCTCGACTGCATCTGCGGCGCCGAGACCTTCCCGCTGGAGGACGCGTGGGCGGCGGCCGCGATGGCGGGCCTCGCCGAGGACATCAAGGCCATGCCGATGGGGATGCACACGATGCTCTCCGACGGCGGCGGCACCATCTCGGGCGGTCAGCGCCAGCGGTTGATGATCGCCCAGGCGCTGATCCGACGGCCCCGGATCCTCTTCTTCGACGAGGCCACGAGCGCGCTGGACAACGAGGCGCAGCGTGTGGTGATCGAGTCCACCCGGGCCCTGAACACGACCCGGGTGGTGATCGCCCACCGGCTGTCCACGATCATGGACGCCGACCGGGTGATCGCCATGGCGGACGGCCGGATCGTCCAGCAGGGCTCACCGGCCGAGCTGCTCGCGGACACGACCGGACTCTTCCACGAACTGGTCCGGCGTCAGCTGCGCTGATCGCCCGCCCGGATGCCGCGCGCCAGGTACAGGCCGGTGCCGGTGGCGAGCAGGGTCACGCAGCCGGTGAAGATCAGCCCGGCGGCGTCCAGACCCAGCCACATCGTCAGTGCTCCGACGCCGACGACCGGCAGCGAGATGCCCGTGTAGGCGACGACGAAGAAGGAGGAGACCGTCGCCGCCCGGTGCGCGGGCGGGGCCGCCTCGCCGACGGCGGTCAGTCCCGCGCGGAAGGCGAGCCCCTGGCCGATGCCGCCGCAGACGGCTCCGGCCACGAGCAGCGGCAGGGTCTCGGCCCACAGGGACGCACCGACGAGCAGCAGCCCGAGCACCAGGATGGCGCAGCCGAGCGGGAGGGCGACCCGCCCGGGCATCCGGGCCGTCCACGACTGGCCCACCGTCGAGGCGAGGAACACGGAGAAGACGACGAGGCCCGAGACGGCGTGGTTGGTGATGTCGAGGGTCTGCGCGACGAAACTCGGGGCCACCGCCGTGAAGAGGCCGAGGAGCGCGAATCCGGCGAAGGCGGCAAGGGCCGAGGGCGCGAACACGGCGCGGACCTCGGGCGGTACGTACAGCCCCTGCGGCCTCAGCCGGGTCCGCAGGCGCGGGTGCTCGACGGTCTCCGGCAGGAACAGGACAATGACGCAGGCGACGCCGACCAGGCCGAGGTGGACGAGGAACGGCAGGATCAGTGGCTCCGGGGCGTACTGCGCGAGGAGCCCGGCGAGCAGAGGTCCGCAGCCGAGGCCGCCCATGTTCGCCGCGGTCGCGGCGAAGCCCGCACGTGACTTCCGCTCCGGCCGCGCGAGTTCGAGCACCGTGACCGTGCCCGCCCCGCTCAGCAGTCCGGCCGAGAAGCCCGACAGGATCCTGCCGGCGAACAGGAAGGGCAGCCCGCCCTCGAAGAGGAAGCAGAGCGCGCTCGCGGCGGCGAAGCCGAGCGCCGCCCACAGGACCGGGCGGCGCCCCACCCGGTCCGAGTGGTTGCCGACCAGCAGGAGGGTGGCGATCACTCCGACGGCGTAGCTGGCGAAGATGACCGTCACCATCAGCTCGGAGAAGCCCAGCTCCTCGCGGTAGAGCCCGTACAGCGGGGTGGGGATCGTCGTGCCGGCCATGCCGATGGCGAAGACCACGGCGGCCGCGACGTATCCGAGGTGCCCCCGCCGGCGGGAGGTGCCCCGGACGGTCCGCGCGGTCTGGCCGGTCATGTCGACGCCTCGCCCCGCGCGAGGGCGAACACGCCGACGACGACGAGACCGACGCCCAGCGTCTCCGGTACGAGCCACCAGCCCACGCGTACGTCCTCCTCGTAGATCAGGATGCCCAGCATCAGGCTCACCGTGGCGTCGCCCAGGGTGAGCGCCGGCTGGGAGGCGACCAGCGGTCCGCCCTGCATGGCGTGTTCGAGCAGCAGGAGCGCCGCGATCCCGGCCACACAGAAGGCGTACGTCTGCCAGGCCGTCAGGAAGCCGGCCAGACCGTCGTCGTCCAGGATGTGCATGGACGTCTTCATGAGGCCCGCGGTGAGGGCGTAGCAGATCGCGGTGGCGGCGCCGAGGCACCCGGCGCGGGCGCGGCCCGCCGGCCTCCGCAACCCGGCCACCGTCAGGGCCACGACCGCGGCGGCGGCGATCGCGAGCGCCGGGATCCAGCGGTCGAGCGGCACGTGCGTGCGATTCCCGTCGGGCGAGGCGGCCATGAGCGCCACCCCCAGGCCGACCACCACCGCCGCCACGGCCCCCCACTGTGCCTTCGGCAGCCGTTCCCGTGTCATCAGGGAGGCGATCAGCAGCGCGAGCGGCAGTTCGAGGACGAACAGCGGCTGGACGAGCGAGAGCGGGCCGGTCGCCAGGGCCGCGGCCTGCCCCACTCCGGCGACGATGACGGCGAGGATGCCGGCCAGCCAGAGCGGGCGCTTGAGCAGATCGAGGATCAGGCCGGGCCGGAACGAGTCGGTCTGACGGACGGTGAGCGCGGCGCGGCGCTGCAGCACGGTGGCGAGCGCGTTGCTGAACGCGGCGCACACGGCGAAGAGGACCGGCAGGACGACACTCACCTCCCGATGGTCACGGTCGTCGCCGGACAGCCGGGTGACGACACCGGGAGGGGCGCGCGGTTCACCCGCTACGCGCCCCTCCTGCCGCCGGTCGGCCGAATACCGGGCCGCGCGCGTGGGCGGCCCGGTCCGTGGTGGTACGTCGTTGGCCATGCAACCCGGCACCCCGCCCCAGGTGATCCCGTTCCTCCGTACCGCCGCCGCCTACGCCTGGCGGCTGCTCGTCGTCGGCGCGCTGGTGTACAGCCTGTTCGCCCTGCTCGGGCGCTTCCACGAGATCGGGGTGGCGGTCTTCCTCGGCCTGGTGATCACGGCGCTGCTGCGTCCGGTGGCGGACCTGGTGGCCAAGGGGCTGCCCCGCCCGCTGGCGGTCACCCTCACCCTCCTCGGGAGCATCGCGCTGGTCCTGGGCGTGCTGGCGCTGATCGGCGAGGCGGTGGAGGGCGAGCGGACGACGCTGGTACGGGAGTTCCGGGACGGCATCGACCGGATCGAGGACTGGCTGGAACGGCCACCCTTCCGGGTGAACCCGGAGGCGCTCTCGGATGTGCAGGGCAGGATCGGGCAGTTCCTGTCGAGCCATCGTTCGG
Organism: Streptomyces sp. NPDC047981; assembly: GCF_040653315.1. NCBI lineage: Bacteria > Bacillati > Actinomycetota > Actinomycetes > Kitasatosporales > Streptomycetaceae > Streptomyces > Streptomyces sp. NPDC047981. The sequence goes on from NZ_JBEZNQ010000028.1 coordinate 95,518, forward strand.
CCCTGGTCAGCGAGGCGGTGAGCGGCGCCCATCGGCTGGTGGCGGTCCTCACGACGCTCGCCCTCGCGCTCTTCTGCTCGGTGTTCTTCATCCACTCGGGAGACCGGCAGTGGGTGTGGCTGCGGGAGCAGCTCCCGGCGGGCGTACGGGAGCGGATGGACATCGGCGGCCGGGCCGCCTGGCGCACGTTCACGGGATACACGCACGGAATCGTGCTGGTCGCGGCGGTGAACGCGATCCTGGTCGGGCTCGCCCTGTGGCTCCTCGGGGTACCGCTCGCGATCCCGTTGGCGCTCCTGGAGTTCGTCGCCGCCTTCGTGCCGCTGATCGGCTCCCCGATCGCGCTCGCGGTCGCGGCGATCGTGGCCCTGGCCTCCCAGGGGCCGTGGATCGCGGCGATCGTGGTGGGCCTGATCGTGATCATCGGTCAGATCGAGGGCCATCTGCTGCACCCGATCGTCATGAGCTGGGCGGTGCGGCTCCATCCCCTGGTGGTGGCGATCTCGGTGATCGCGGGCGCGATCGCCGCCGGTGTGGTGGGGGCGGTGGTGGCGGTGCCGCTGGTGTCGGTGATCTGGTCGGTACGGGTCGCGCTGCGGGACTGGGGCCGGGCCAAGGCTGAGGCTGAGGCTGAGGCTGAAGGTCAGGGTGAGGGTCAGGGTCACGCTGAGGGTGAGGAGGCGGGCCCGGGGGCGGGGAAGGGCGAGGGTGGGACGGAGGAGGGGTGAGCCCGGTGGGGCGCGAGCGACAACGCCACGTGCGGCCGGACCGTGGCGGTCCAGCCCGACACCCCGTACGTCACCGGCCCGCGAGGGTCTCCCCGACGAGCACGCGCAGCGCCCTCATCTTGGGCATCTTCGCCGGAACGTCGAGCAGGGCGGCACCGCTGCGCCGTACCGCCCGAAGACGCAGCCCCTGGACCCGGAGCAGCGCCCGGACGAACGGGCGGACTCCCGGCTCGACCAGGGACGTGAGAGCGCGCCCGGCCAGCAGGCGGTCCTCCGCCTTCGCCGCCTGCTCCTGGAGCAGGCGCGTCAGTGAGGCGGCGTCGAACTCCCCCACGGCGAGGCTGTCGAGGTCCATGCCGTGCGCGGCGAGGGTCTCCAGCGGGATACCGATGCGGCCGGAGCGCAGGTCCTCGCTCAGGTCCTCCAGCCAGTCGAGGCGTTGCATCGCCTCGATCAACAGCCGACAGGCGCGCACGAACTCCGGCTCCGTCGTCGCGGGCCTGGGGAGGAGCCCGGCGGTCAGCATGAAGGCCGGCATGGCGTAGTCGTCGACGTAGCGGTCCACCTCGGCCTCGGTGGTGAAGCCCTCCCACTCCACTTCCGCACGCGCCCCGGCGAGGAACTCCTCCACGCGGGCGGGGAGCAGCGGGTGGCGCTCGGCGCTCCTGGACAGCGCCCGGAGGACGGCCTGCTCCGACGTGCCGGTGGTCAGCGCCTCCCTGCTGCACGCCGCCCATCGCTCCCACGCCGCGCGGCGCTCGGCGGGACCGCCCCGGTCGATGTGGTCGTCGGTGACGTGCATGTAGGACACGGCCGCGACCACGTCCGGCACGAGTGCGGCCGGGAGCAACAGGCGTACCGCGACGTACTCGGCGGGCGCGAAGCGGGCCACGACCTCGCGCTGGTGGTCGTAGTCGCTCCGGGCCGAGGCGTCGGTGATCCCGGCGCCGGTGAGACAGTGCCCCCAGGATCGCCACAGGATCCTGCGCTGCATGGACTCCCCCACTGCTACCGGTGGGCCAGGGTTTCGGGCCCGCGGCGTCACCTGATGATCACGACTTCCGCCCGGACACTACCCTGCGCCCTCCAGGGTCGAGCGCCCGCGTGCCGTCGAGGATCTCGATCACCATCCGGTACAGGTAGGTCATGGACGTCGAGCAGATCATCGATGAGCTGTACGGGGTGGCGCCGAGCGAGTTCGTCGCGGCGCGGGACGCCCGGGCGGCGGAGGCGCGGAGCGCCGACGACCCGTCGGCCGCGAAGCGGATCGCGGCGCTGCGCCGGCCCACCCTCGCCGCCTGGGCCTCGAACCGGTTCGTACGGGAACGGCCGGAGCAGGTCCGGCGGCTGCTGGCCCTCGGCGAGACGCTCCAGGAGGCCCACCGGCTCCTGGACCCGACCACGTTCCGCGAGGCGGCCGGGCAGCAGGGCAAGGTGATCGCGGCGGAGGTCCGGGCGACGGCGGCGCTCGCCGAGGAGGCGGGGCACCCGCTGAGCGCCTCGGTCCAGCAGGAGGTCGAGCAGCTGCTCCGCGCGGTGCTCGCCGACCCGGACGTCGCGGCGGAGTGGTCGGCGGGCCGCCTCGCGAACTTCCGGTCGTCGTCGGCGTACCGGTCGAGCAGGCCGTCGCCGGACTGAAGAGCGTGGGCGTACGGATCCTCGCCGCCGACGGCGCCGGGCAGGA